>JAAYJP010000170.1 GCA_012522875.1 Clostridiales bacterium
CGCGCCCGTCAGGGAGGGAGCACCCAGGTTAAAAGCCTCAATGGTCATATAGCCATCATAACCACCCTGCTTGAATACATCGAAAATATCCTGACCGCAGGCATGCCCCGTGCCAGGGATGCCCCGATCGTTTTCAGAGATATGGACATGCTTGATGTAGGGCAAGCCTTTTCGAAATGCCTCGGCCAAGTTCAGCTCCTCAATATTGGCATGCATGGTATCAACCAGTAATCCCACATTGTCCATATCCATTTCCCGAACATATTGGACGCCTGCTTCAACGGTGTTGATCAGATGAGTCTCAAAACGGTTCAGCGGTTCAACCGCAACTGTCACTCCGTGCTTTTTGGCATATTCAAAGCAGGGGCGCATCACCTCAAGCGACCAGTCCCACTCCTGTTGTGTGGGCCGCTGGCCGGTGAAATACCCGAGGCCCTGATACAGGGGACCACAAATCAGCTTGCCACCGAAAGCCAAAGTCAGGTCAATAAACTTTTGAAATTCGGAATACGTAGCCTCCCGTAAGGAACCGCGAGGGCTGATAGGGTTGCAGATATCGGGTGAAAAAGTACCTACTGTGGTCACGTCCAACCCCAGCTGCCGGGCGTGTTCACCAAACTTGGCACAATCTCCTTCATCGGAAATAACACCCACATTAAACTCTACGCCATCAAATCCCATGTCCTTGCACTGGTCAAGCAGTTGCTTGTGCTGGGCAAAACTGGTGTTATCCGACCACAAGAGAAGGTTCATGCCGACTTTAATCATAGAATTTGCTCCCTTACGCATCGTGCACGATTGCCGGAGTCTGCAGGAGGCAGACTCCGGCAATCTGATAGTAGAATGTGAATGCCCTTATTTCATGAAATCAACAGCATCCAGGTAGAATTCAGTATTGTTGATGTCATAGACCACCGTGCCCGCTTCGCGCTTGGCCATATAGGCTTCGACATCAGTAAAAGGAACAAGGGAGTCCCACATCTCCTCAATGTTAGCGCTGTTGTAGAAGTTGAGGGCCGGATGGAAGTACTTACGATAAGTCTCGCCGGCGAAATAGGACTTGAGTACCTGGTAAAGCGCGTCGCCCTCCAGGAGAGCGGATTGATTGACATCAGCATCAATCACGCCATCCTTTACCCACTGCCAGGAGATCTCACGGCCATTACCGGAACCCAGCCAGTAGTCACCAGTGTCAAGGCCAGCTTCTTCCATGGCCTCAATCACACCTTCCATCATGGGATTGTTCTGGGCATAGACGCCGTCAAAGCCAGTGGGGCCCAACTCTGTGATGATATTGGTCATCGCAGTTTTGGCGGAATCCTTCATCCAACCGCCAGAGGTCCAATAAAGTTCCAGCCCTGGGCCGCCGGCCATGCCGGAGTTCTTCTGGGTGGCCCACTCCTCAGCGCTAGCCCAGGAGCCAAGATCCGCACCACCGTCCACATAGCCTTTGATGAAGCCCAGAGATTGAGCACCTGCAGAGCCCTGGCCCAGCACACCTTCGATGTTAACAACCTTCTTGGCGCCCCAGGCAAAAGCGTCCACGCCCGCATAGTAGCCTTCCTTCACGAAGTCATAGCCGATGAAGGCCGCTGCGTCCAGCGCATTCTGGGCACTTGCAAAACTGTGTGTCATGCCAAAGTAGGGAATACCCGCATCTTTGGCCATCTGGATGCACTCAGAGGTAGTTTCCACGTTGTTCTGAATCACGGCGATGGCATCATAGCCAGAAGTAATGAAGTTCTGTACTGCGTTGAGCTGTTCTGCCGCGGAGCCTGTACCTGTCACCACATCAATGGTCCAGTCGATGTCAGGATCAGCTTCAGCAAGCGCCTTGAGCACGTCTGTAGTTGCCGCGTAGTAACTGTCCACATTGTCCGCATAGAAACCGATGTTTTTGGTTTCCGCGATGGCCGCCGCCATACCAGATACCATAACCAAGGCAACAAGCAGGGCTAAGAGTTTCTTCATGGTATAGAGTCCTCCTTTTTATTGTTCATTCCCCTTTTTTGGGGGAATAGATCCCGTATTTGCGCTCTGCTGCAAGCGATGTTCGGGTTGGCCTATCGCCAGTCGGCCTTTCCGTGACTTACGGGCTCGCAGAATTTCAGAGGCCGCGCCTCCGGCGACCGCGGCAATAATAATGAGGCCTTTGACTAGGTACTGCCATTCAAACTGGATGCGCATGATGGTCATGGCATTGGTGATGGTGCCCATCAGGATTGCGCCAATAAATGCACCTAGCACATTGCCTTTCCCGCCGGACATGGCAACCCCGCCTATGACGACAGCGGCAATAACATCAATTTCCACATTCTGTCCCACAGTAATGATACCCGTGTTAACACGAACTAACTGCATAGTAGCGCCAACGCCTACACATACGCCATTAAACACAAAAGCCATGAGGCGCGTAAACTTCACATTGATTCCGGACAAGAAGGCGGCCTGTGGGTTGTTACCTACAGCGTAAATCCGGCGTCCGAACTTTGTGTATTTGAGCATGGCCCATGTGATCGCAGTTAGAATGAAGAACAGAATGACATAATAGGGAAAATTAAGCTTCAAGCCAAAAACCTTGATGCCTTCCGGATTAAAAAGGTCAACTAGATTTGACTTGAACCAGGCCAGATTCTGGCGCATTGCGACTTCCTGGGAATTGCTGATCAAAAGCGCTATACCGCGGCAGGCGATCATGCCGCCCAGCGTAATGATGAAGGATTCCACATTCAACCAGGAGATGATGGAGCCCATGACCAATTCAAGGCCTACGCAGATCAGAACGGCATAAATAACCGCCATTGCGGGAGAAATTGCCCAATCCATAACGGCCTTGGCGATAAAGATGGCCACCAGGGAGGTCATCATGCCTATGGATAGGTCGATGGATCCTGTCAACATAATGGCCGTCATGCCCAGAGCCATAATCCCGACCGCCGATACCTGCTGCATTATGTTAAGAATATTGGATGGATACAAAAAGGTCGGGTATACAACCGTACCACCATTGATCAGGCTGTTGATCATCTGGTAGAGCACCACGCCGACAATAAAAACAACCGTGATGGTAACAACCGTTTGCAGTTCACTATTTTTTTTGAAGATTCCGATAGATTTCTTCTCCGGTGATGTCATTTTTGGGAGCCTCCTATCGAATAATTGAGGATGCTCTCCTCGGAAATATCCTCGCGCGCAAGTTCCCCGGCGATCTGGCCACCCTTCATCACAATGACATGATCAGACATGGACACAATCTCTGGCATATCAGAGGACACCATAAGGATGCACTTTCCCTGGCGAAGCAGTTCCATCATAATCTGATAAATTTCTTGCTTAGCGCCCACATCGATGCCGCGCGTGGGCTCATCGAAAATGTAGATATCCCCCTGGGTATTAAACCATTTGGCCAGCACGACCTTCTGCTGGTTGCCGCCGGACAGGTTGCCGACCACAACATCGGCATTCTCAGCTTTGGTCCCCAGCTCCTGAATGTACCTCTCCCCCACAGCGTAATCGTGTTTGGGGCTGATGAGGAAATCCTTCATGTTGACCAGATTGGCCACAATGGAGTTGCGGGCGATGCTGTGCTTAAGGAAAAGCCCCGTTTGCTGCCTGTCCTCGGTAATGTAACAGAACTTGCGACGAATGGCGTCCGACGGCCGATTGAAATCCGCCTCTTGGCCATCCACAAGGACTTCTCCGCCTGTTTTCTTTGCTCCTCCCATGAGAAGGGTCATCAACTCGGATCGACCGGAGCCCACCATGCCGGCAAAACCCAGGCATTGCCCGCGGTAGGCCTTAAATGAAATGTTTCTTACGCCATTTCCATGTAAACCCCTGGCCTCCAGGGCCACATCACCCTTTGGGTAATAAACGCGGCTGTAAAAGGCAGACACATCGCGGCCGACCATGCTGCGCACCAATTCTTCTTCGGTAATATCCGATGCGTTGACCGTCATCACCTTGACCCCGTCGCGAAGTACCGTTACACGGCCGTCTAAGCGGAACACCTCATCCAGGTGATGGGAGATGTATACAACAGCGATACCGGTTGCCACGATTTTTCTGATGACCTCAAGCAGCATATCAATCTCAGAGGAGGAAAAGGACGCCGTAGGCTCATCAAGAATAACAATCTTGCGCTGGAAGATGACAGCTTTGGCCAGTTCAACCAGTTTGCGTTCGCTGCTTGACAACTCACCAGCGATCGCATCCGGGCTAAAGCTACAGTGCAGGTAATCAAGAGCCTCAGCAGCCTTCTGGCGCATTGTATTCCGATCAACCTTCAACCCCTGCATCACCTCAAGCCCTGCGAAAATGTTCTCCGTAACGCTCAGATGCGGAAAGATGTTGTGCTCCTGGTAGATGGTCTGAATGCCCAGCTCTATGGCCAGGCGTGGGGTAAGTGTCCGCTTCCTGCCCTCAAACTCAATGGCGCCGCCGGGGTCGGGCTGATAGGCACCGGAGAGGATCTTAATAAGCGTGGATTTCCCCGCGCCGTTCTCTCCGCAGATACAGTGGATCTCTCCGGGCATCAGGTCAAAGTCGATATTGGACAATGCCCTGACACCCGGAAAGGTCTTGGAGATGTTGATCAGGCGAAATATTGGCTGATCCATACGTCTGCTCACGCCCCTTGGCTTCTGTCAGGAATCACTGGTCTGATTTGATGGCTGCGTCAAAAGCAACAGCGGAGGGATCGAAGTTGTACTGGCGCAGGTACTCCAGCGCTTCGGTAGCGCCGTACACGCGGTCCATGCCCGAATCTTCCCATTCCACAGACAGGGGACCGGTGTATTTATACTGGTTGAGCACACGGCAGATCTTGTCGAAGTCCACATCGCCATGCCCCAGGGAGACAAAATTCCATCCCCGCCTGACATCCCCAAAGGGCAGGTGGCTGCCCAGCACGCCGTTGCGGCCATTGAGGTTCACGGCCACATCCTTGGCATGCACATGGTAGACGCGCTCATGGAAGTCCTCCAGGAACATAACCGGATCCATGCCCTGCCACACCAGATGGGAGGGATCGAAGTTCAGCCCCAGGGTGTCCCGCCATTTGAAGGTATCAAGCAAGCGCTTGGTGGTGTAATAGTCATAGGCGATCTCGCTGGGATGGACTTCCAGGGCGAACTTCACACCGTTTTGGTCAAACGCATCAAACACCGGGCTCCAGACCTCCAGCACTTCCTGGAAGCCTCGCTCAATCATTTCCTCGGAGGTTTGCGGGAAAGAATAGAAATACTTCCAGATGGGGGAACCCATAAAGCCGGTGACTACCTTGACACCCAGCTTTTTCGCTGCACGGGCTGTGGTGATCATCTCCTCCTTGGCCCATGCGCGGATAGCCTCAGGCTTGCCTGCCAGATCCGCCGGCGCGAAGCCATCCAGCCTGACATCCCAGTTGTCGCATACGCATTGGCCGGCAACATGCGCCGCCAGCGCCCAGCAGCCCATGCCATACTTGGCCAAAGTGTCCTTCACCTGCTTGACATAGTTGTCATCACTGGCGGCCTTATGGACGTCTACCTGGCCCCAGGTAGCGATTTCCAATCCATCATATCCCATTTCACGGGCAATTTTGCAGGTATCCTCCAGTGATAGATCCGCCCACTGAGCGGTACATAGGGTAATCGGCCTGGACATTGACGTATTCCTCCTTCATATTCAATCGATCACGGTCTTCTTCAGATGCGGGCTTTACTTCATTTCCACCCAGACATTGCCGCCCCGGGCGCTCCTGAGACAGGCTTCCACAAAGCGCAGGCCTTCAGCGCCTTCCTCCACTGTGGGGAAGTCAATCATCTCTTCCCGGAAACTCCCCTGTTTTTTGGCCTTCAGGCATTTTATGAAACTGCCATATAAGTTGGCCATGGCCTCGAACCAGCCTTCCGGGTGCCCGCTGGGCAGGCGAGCATAGCTCGCGGCTTCCGGCGCGATGGTAGGATAGCCCCGGTGATGCTCTGTCAGGGCGCCATCTTTTTTGATGACGGTGATCTTTTCAGGCTCCTCCTGAAACCATTGGATGGAACCTCCGTCACCATAAATGCGTACACGCAGGCTGTTGTCATGTCCGATGGCGATCTGGCTGGTCCAGTACATGCCCGTTGCACCGCCTTCATACTCCACCATGACAAAGTCGTTGTCATCCAGTACCCGGCCGGGGACCACAACATCCATCTTGGCCAGCACGCGTTTGATCTTAAGCCCCGTCATCCCTGCCACGAAGTTCTCCACATGCGTGCCAAGGTCCCCCAGGCAGTTGGCATCCCCGGACTGAAGGGGGTCGCTGCGCCAGGCTCCTTGCTTGCCGCCGTCCTCCCCTTCATGCGCCAGCCAGCCCTGGGGATATTCCGCCATGACGGTGCGCACCCTGCCAATGTCACCCCTTGCGATAATCTCCGCTGCGTGCTTGGCCGTCACATGGCCCCGATAGGTATAGGTCACAAGGAACAGAAGATCTTTCTCCCTGGCCAGCCGCACAAGCTCTTCCGCCTGCGCAGTGCTGACTGCCAGCGGCTTGTCACAGGACACATGGATGCCCTGCTGAAGAAAAGCCTTGCAGATTTCATAGTGGGAGACATTGGGCGTGACAACCACCACAAAGTCAATGCCATCTTCCCTTTGCCCCTCTGCCACAGCCATTTCCCGGTAATCCTTGTACAGCCGGTCGGCCTTCAGGCCCAGCTCACGCCCCGTGGCCAGGGTTTTCTCATGGCTGCGCGAAAAGGTGCCCGCCACCAGTTTTGCCTCGCCGTCCAGATTGATGGAGCGCCGATGGGCTGCCCCGATGAAGGAACCGGGACCGCCGCCAACCATGCCATAGTTGAGTTTCATTTTTTGACCTCCCCGTCCAAAAATCGTGGGGTACATTGATAAATTACTGCTCGCCCAAAGCCTCTGCCTTATACACCGTGTGTTCTGCGTTTATCCTAACATAATTATTGCCCAATGGTTAGATGTTTTTGCGAATTATTTGCGATATTTTTGTGATTCATGTGACGTGCGACCACAAATCATCCAATTTCTGACAAATATATTTATAAGATTCGTCAATTCTACTGACATCGTGTTCCCTGGCCGCAGGGTCATCTTCCACCTTGTGCATCAGGTGCTGCCACCCCCCGGAAGCCTCACGTACCTGCTGCGGGCTCATGCCAAAAGCTTCCACAAAGCTCCTGCAGAAATAACGATAGTCCGAGAAACCCGCCTCCATGCAAACATCCACCAGCCGCAAGTCCGTCGCGTTCATCAGGCGGATCGCCTGCTCCAGGCGCAGCCGGTTGACATATTCCCGAAATCCAAGGCCAAAGGCGTCTTTTATGAAGTGGGACAGATGCGCCGCCTTGACACCTTCCAGGCCTGCCAGCTCCTCCAGGGAAGGCTTGCCCGCAAAATGCTCCTGTAAATAGCCCATCACATTGATCATACGCGCGCGCCTGCGCTCCTCCCGTCCCATGCTGCCCCGGGAAACCCTTTCAAAATCACCGTACCGGACCATTGCGTATGCCAGGCCATTCAAAGCCGCCACGACCCCCAGCGGATATCCGGTGCGCCGTTTGCCCAGGCTGTCAATCAAAGCAAGCAGCGCTTTGAGGAGCTCCGCATACAATTCCGGAGACCCCTCCAGGGTAAAAAGGGGGCTGCGAATACGCAGCCCCGCGAAGTCAGGGTAATACTCCCTGGAAAAATCGGGATTGAACTGCAACACCAGCAGAACGTTGGATTCTTCCGTACTCTCCAGCCTGTGCGGCTCAAAGGCCCCGACAAAGCAAAAGTCGTTTTGCCGTACCAGATAGGTCTGATCGGCCACCTGGATGGACACCGAGCCCTCGATGGGAATCAACAGCTCGCTGTCGCTGTGGTAGTGGGTGCGCCTGCGGTGGATGGTAACCAGGAACATGTGGACATTGATGCCTTCCAGGTGGCGCACCAACTCGTACTCAATGGACCTGTTTGCGGTGAGTTCCCACATGCCTCTGCTATCAATACAGCGTGAAAGCGGGCATTTCAATCGCTGTTCCGCCCTGCATGGCTGATTCATGCGCCAGGAGGCCCGCCACGGTCCAGTTGGCCGCCACCCTGGCGGAAACATGCGCCTTGCGCCCTTGCTGGATGGCGTTGACAAACTCATGCACCATATGGGGATGGGATCCGCCATGGCCGCTGCCCTGGACAAAGGACACATGCTGGTCATCCACGATCTGGTGCTCCAGGGCGAAATGGGCGATATCTTCAGGCAGCATACGGTCTGTATCGGGCACCTTGACCCGCTTCGCATCCTCAAACCCCGTAAAGATCACGGGGCGCTCCCCTGCGCACTGCTCCCACTCAAAGGACTTCTCTGAACCATATACATCAAAGCTTTCCCGGTATTGCCGGATGGTGTCAAACAGTGATCGGGTGGCCTCCCCCGCCACATCAGAATCCTTGAATTTCAGCTGTGCGGTCTCCACCGCAAAAGGTGAATTGTATTTGGCGATATACTCCTCCTTGATACGGCCGGAACCAAGCGCCCTCACCTGGCTGACGGGCTGCCCCAGCAAATCAGACAGGGGGCCTATCGCGTGGGTGGGATAATACATGGGTGGCAGGCCATACCAATATCCGGGCCAGCCCGGCAGGGACATGTTCTGCTGGTGGGACCCGCGCACAAACTGGACCCGGCCGAGTTCTCCCTTTTCGTACATGCCCTTGGCATAGAGATACTCCCGGGTATACACCGCGGTCTCCATCATCATGTAAACCTTGCCCGCCTTTTCCTCAAGCCTGACGATCTCCTCGCACTCCTCCATCTTCATGGACATGGTGACAGTTGAGGCGACATGCTTGCCGGCTTTGAGCGCCTCAATCGCCATCCAGCCATGGGAGAGCAGATCGCTGTTGATGTGCACAGCATCAATGTCTTTATCCCTCAGCAGATCGCCATAATCCGTATACCGCTTTTCAACGCCAAACTCGTCAGCGAACGCATTGAGCTTTTTCGCATCCCGCCTGCAAACCGCGATGCATTCAGCCTTGTCAAATTGCTGGTAGATCGGCACAAATTCAGCGCCAAATCCCAGCCCCACCACGGCAACCCTTACCTTTTTCATGGTTAAC
>JAAYJP010000171.1 GCA_012522875.1 Clostridiales bacterium
GCGACTTCAGCCAGCTTTTCCTGGCTGTAAACCGCACCAGTGGGGTTGGAGGGGGAGTTGATGAGGATGGCACGGGTTTTGGCACTAATCTTCTTCCGGATGGCATCCCCATCCGGCACATAGCCCTGAGCGGCATCTGTTTTCACAATGACAGGTGTGCCGTCTGCCATGCGAATGAGCTCGGGATAGCTCAACCAGCAAGGAGATGGCAGCAGCACCTCATCCCCTGGATTCAGGATTGCGGTCAGGCAGGCCAGCAGGGCTTGCTTGGCTCCGCTTGTTGCCATGACCGCCCCCGGATTATAGTCGAGTCCGTAAAATCGTTTCAGACGCAGTGCGATTGCCTGTCGAAGGGGAAGGATGCCCGCGGTGGCAGTGTACTTGGTTTTTCCTTCTTCAAGCGCTTTGACGCAGGCGGCCTTGATGATCTCCGGGGTATCCATATCCGGCTCGCCGGCGGCCATGCTGATTACATCCCGCCCCTTAGCGCGCAGTTCCCCCACCAGGGCATTAAGCCTGAGAGTGGTGGACGGGCTGATGCCCCGGCACTTGTCTGAAATTACAATCCCCATGTTGTTTCCTCCTCACTACGCTTCTTTTCATTCTTCCCTTGCCGCCGCCAGCATGATGGCGCATTCCATGCGCTTTTTGAAAAGTTCACAGCCAAAATTGTATGTCCCGTTAATTGCGCCGGTGGCGTGATACGCATTGGCGGCGCATCCTCCGGCACAGTAAAATTTAGCCCAGCAGCCATCACAGGCAGGATGTGCATACAGGGTATTGCACGCAAAATCCGCCTGCAGCGAGTTCCTGGTCACACCCTGATCCAGGTTTCCCAGCCTGAAATCCTTGTCTCCCACGAACTGATGGCAAGGATAAAGGTCCCCGGAAGGGGTGACGGCCAGGTACTCCGTGCCCGAACCGCAACCGGCAAGCCGCTTATGGATGCATGGCCCGTGTTCCAAATCCAGCATATAGTGGTAGAACTTGAAGCCTTTCCCTTGCTTATCCCGGGCCAACATCTCCCGTGCCAACTCTTCATACTGGGAGAAAAGACCCGGCAAGTCCTCTTTGCTGAGTGCATCAGGGCTGTCCGGGCCGGTAACGACCGGTTCCATACTCAGGCGGTCAAAACCCAGGTCTGCCATATGCAGGATGTCCTTCAAAAAGTCCAGATTTTTGCGGGTATAGGTGCCGCGGATGTAATATTCCTTGCCCCCGCGCCGTTGGACAAAGCGCTGAAATTTTGGCACCACAGTCTCATAACTGCCCCTGCCCTTCCTGTCCTTGCGGTAATGGTCATGCACATGGGGCCTGCCATCCAGGCTCAACACCACATTATATATCTCCCGATTGCAGAAATCGGTCACCTCATCATCCAAAAGCATGCCATTGGTGGTAAGGGTGAAACGGAAGACTTTGCCCGTCTTCCTTTCCAGCTCACGGCCATAGGCCACAAGGGCCTTGACTACCTCCCAGTTGAGCAAAGGTTCACCGCCAAAGAAGTCCACTTCAAGATTTCTTCTGTTCCCAGAGTGCTCAACCAGGAATTCCAGGGCTTTCTCCCCTACCTCAAAGGGCATCAGCGCCGCCTCACCACGGTAATGCCCCTGGCCGGCAAAGCAATAACTGCAGGCCAGGTTGCAGGCGTGGGCTACATGCAGGCAGAGCGCCTTGACCAGGCCCGGGTCCTGGCGCAAAAATGCACGGGAATGGCTGTATGGGTCATCTGTGTAAAGCTTGCCCTGTGCCTTCAGCCCATCCAGGATATCCAGAAGTTCCGAAATTGCTTCTACGGTCATCTCCGGATTGTCCGGAAATTCCGCCATCAGTTGTCTGGCCGTCTGTTCCCGATTGCCATTCTCATACAACTGAATAGCGGCCAGGGAAACCGGATCACATAGGTGCACCGCACCTGAATAGACATCAAGGGCGATATCAAAGCCATTTAGGGAATAGGTGTGAACCATGCTATCTCCAAAAAAACCGCCTCATGGGCGGCTTTACTCCGATCCGGTTGCCTCTTCAGTTTTGCGCCTTGCTTTCGCAGGGCTGATTGGCCACGCCACAGGAAGTCTTGCATGCAGACTGGCAGGAGGTCTGGCATTCCCCGCAGCCACCCTCTTTAAGGCTTGCCTTCAGGTCCCGGGTGTTAAGCGTCTTGATTTTCATGGAGGTCCCTTCTTTCGCGTCTTTTCGATGCTATTCTATCCTCCATCCCTTGCCCTGTCAAGGTTTGCCAGGGCCGCTTGGATGGTGGTATACTTAAGAAGTACCAAAAAGGAGGTTGTGGGATGAACCCTTTCGTATTTCATAGCCCCACCCGCTATGTTGTTGGCCCGCAGGCAGAAAAGGATACCGGCCGTTATGCTTTTGAGCTGGGTGTTCGCAGGGTTTTGATTGTATCCGGCCAGGGTTCTGTGCTGCGTTCCGGGTTGCTGGAGCGTGTCAGGGCATCACTTCACGAAAGCGGTATTGCTGTCAGGGAACTCTCCGGTATCGTACCCAACCCGCTTTCCTCGCCCGTGTATCAGGGAATTGGCCTCGCCAGGGAGATGAAGGCCGATGCCATTCTAGGCCTTGGCGGCGCCAGCGCCATTGACACGGCAAAGGCCATCGCCGTGGGTGCACCCTATCAGGGAGACTTCTGGGATTTTTATTCTGGCAATGCGGCCCCCAAAGAGGGGCTAATGCTCATCGCCATTCCCACCTTGTCAGCTGCCGGCAGTGAGGGCAGCAACTCCAGCGTCATCACCAACGACAAACTCACCCTGAAACGGGGGTTGAGAAGCCCTTTCATCCGGCCACACCTTGCCATGATGAACCCTGTGCTGACCTTTACAGTTCCCCGTGAGCAGAAGGCCTGCGGCGCAGCGGATATTCTCTCCCATGTTTTTGAACGTTATTTCACCAACACCCAGGATGTCGCCCTTACCGATGCGCTGGCAGAAGCGCTGATGCGCCAGGTTATACAGGCTGCCCCTCGAACACTTGAAAATCCTGAAGATTATGCGGCGCATGCCGACATCATGTGGGCGGGCACTATGGCGCATAATGATACTGTGGGGGTTGGGCGCGAACAGGATTGGGGCTGCCATGCGCTCACCAATGTTCTATCCGCAAGATTTGGTGCCCCCCATGGCGCAGCGCTGGCGGTGCTGTTCCCCAGCTGGATGGAGGAGCAGATGCCCCATGATCCTGCCCGCTTTGCGCAGTTCGCGGTTAACGTGATGAACATGCCCAATGATTTCAGGAACGCTTCCGCCACCGGGATTGCTGGCATTCGCCGCCTTCGCGCCTTGTTCACCAGTTGGGGGCTTCCCCAATCGCTGAAAGCGTTCGGTGTTCAGGAAAAGGATCTTGCCCGGTTTGCAGATGAGGCTCCCTATAATACCACCGGAACGATCGGTTTCTACCGCCCACTGAAGCATGACAATGTTCTGTCCATCTACCGCAGGGTCTTTACATAAGGCCCTTTCCCCGGCGGCGGCTGAAAAACGCGCCCAGCAGCGCTTCGGATTCTTTGGCCAACAGCCCCCCCTCGCAAGCCACCCGGTGGTGAAACGCCGGGTCCAGGGGCAGAGCATAGCGGCTGCCGCAGCAGCCGTATTGTTTATCAAAGGCCGAAAAGACAACACGCGCGATATGCGCCAATATCAGCGCGCCGGCGCACATAGGGCAGGGCTCAAGCGTCACATACATCGTGCAACCCTCCAAGCGCCTCGTCCCAAGTTCTTCTTGAGCGCGGGCAATGGCCAGCATCTCCGCGTGGCACAGCGCACCGGCATCACGTTCCCGTTGGTTATGGGCAGCTGATACCAGGATGCCACCCTTGGTGATGACGGCCCCAACCGGCACCTCCTCAGGTTCCCTCGCAGCCCAGTCCAGTGCCAGGCGCATAAAATCCTTATCCGTCATCAAGCCCCCCGGGGAGAATGATACCACAGAACCTGTGAAAGGGAAGTGAAAATGAAGCACCCTATGTTGGACCTCATCCAAAGCCGCCGTTCCCATCGAAAGTACACCTCCCAGCAACTGACCCAGCCTCAGCTGAGCGCCATCATGGACGCGGCCCTGGCTTCCCCCTCGGCCAACAACCGCCAGCCCTGGCATTTTTCCGTGGTGCAGGATTCTGTGCTTCTCAATCGTTTAAGTGAGCAGGCGGCCAAGGGAGCGATGAACCGGGACAGCGCCCAGCGGAGCCCCCGCTATGATGATCCGGACTTCCAGGTTTTTTACCATGCACCCACCGTGGTCTTCCTCTCAGCACCCCGGGATCTTCCCATCGCGATGGTAGACTGTGGTATCGCCGTGTATGGTATGGCCCTTGCAGCCGAATCCCTTGGCCTGGGCAGCGTCATCCTGGGACTTCCCCGTGACGCTTTTTCGGGCCCCAATCGGGAGGAACTGGAAAGCGCGCTTCACTTCCCCGAAGGCTATGGCTTTGTCATTGCTCTTGCTGTGGGACACCCGGCTGATGAAAAGGCACCCCCTGAAAAGCATCCCGAGAAAATCAGCATTATCCGCTAATATGTGATCGGAGGAAACAATGAACCACTCATCCGCCCGAAAAGCCCTGCTTATGGTGCTTCTTATCCTTCTGGCGTTTGCGCTCCCCGCCTCTGCTGAAAACACGGGTTCCCTTTCCGGATTTGCCTTTGTGGACAGCAACCTGGATGGCTTCTTTGACGGCAGTGAGCGCCTAAGCGAAGGTGTTGAGATATCCCTGGTAAAAATGGACAGCGCCAGCGAGACCATCGTAGCCACCGCGCTCACCGGGCCTGACGGCGCTTACCAGTTCACGCGGCTTGCGCCCGGGGAATATTACCTGACAGGCGGACTTCCAAAGGGCCTTCAATTTGCACCCTACCATGCTTCAGGCAGCGTCATGCTGCCGGCCTCAGGCCGCACCAGCCACTCACTCCCCTTCCGACTGGAAGGGGATCCAATGGAAAAGCATATCGGAGTCACAGCAAAAAGCGTATATATCAGCATCGTCGCCTTTGGGGATGAGAACAGCAATGGCGGGCGTTTCAGCAGCGAGCCCTTGCTTCGTGATGTGCTGATAGAGGTGCTTTTTGAAGTGGAGGGCCAAAGTCACGTGATTGCCTCCGGAACCACCGGCAGAGAAGGGTTGCTCAGGATTTCGGAGCTGACCCCGGGCACCTACCGCATCGCAGCCACCATGCCAGATCCTTATATTATCGGGCCCCGGGGGGCGAAGGTAAGCGCTTTTTATAATGTGATCAATCCATCCGAATCAAACCGTGGAGAATCCGACCCCTTTACTGTAACCGGAAGCATAGGCCTGGGAGTGGGCGGCGTCAAGTCGGGCAGCCTGAAGGGCTTCACCTGGTTTGATCAGAATATGAACGGCTTAAGGGACGCGGATGAACCTGGGGCCAGCGGCCTGGTTCTCACCCTGGAATCCCTTGATTTTGGCGTCATCCGCACCCTGGAAGCGGGCAGCCACGCGGAATACGAGTTCAATCAGTTACAGGCAGGTAACTATGTGCTATCCGCCACCTTGCCCGAAGGCCAGATGTTTGCGCTCCCCGGCGGGGATTCGCTGTTTACGGATGGATACAAAGACCGCCAGGATACCCGGCTGACCGTATCTGAAGGCGTTACCACCCAGATGGAACCAATCGGCATCATGCCATCCGCCAGCCTTGAAATCATCGCCTTTCATGACAGCAACTTCAACGGTTTCCTGGACGAGGGGGAACTTCCTTTCGGAGGCGCTGAAGTTGAGGTGTTGGATGCGGGCCAGGTTGCCGCCAGCGCTCAGACTGATGCTCAGGGCCTCGCCCTTATCCCACGGGTACGCGGCGAAGTCCTTCATGTCAGGGGCACCCTGCCTTCCGGGCAGGTTTTCACTGTCCCAGGCGGTGAAGGTGGGAATGCCTTCGCCTCGGTGACTGCCAAAAATGATATCACCATTGAGGCGGCGGCACCCCTTGGCCAGAAAACGACGCTCTATGCGGGCGTTACCCTGCCGGCGGTCATCACAGGCAGC
Source organism: Clostridiales bacterium (assembly GCA_012522875.1). Classification (GTDB taxonomy): domain Bacteria; phylum Bacillota; class Clostridia; order Christensenellales; family Aristaeellaceae; genus UBA6115. The sequence goes on from JAAYJP010000171.1 coordinate 6,020, forward strand.
CTGTTTGAGGACATGAACACCTCCGGGATCCTTGATGCCCAAGAGGGTAGTCTTTCCGGTTTCACGGTGCAAGCCATTGATAAGAAGACCAATATCGCTGCGGAAGCCCAATCTGATGAAACCGGGGCTTATGAGCTTCAGCCCCTTCTTCCCGGAGAGTACAAGGTTCGGGTAATACTCCAGTCCCCATACATCTTCTCCGATGCCTCCCACACCGGCACGGGCGTCGAAAATAAAATTGTCGTTCAGACCCCCGATTATGGCGAAACTGGGGTCCTGCAAGTGTCACCTGGCCAACGGATCGAAGGGGTGGACGCGGGCGCCTTCCGTTCCGGTGTGGTGTACGGCCGTGTGCTGCTGGGTGATGACCGCGACGGCTATAGCGGCGCAATGGGCGGCCTTGAAGGTGTTCTGGTGGAACTGATGGATGAGAACGATGACCTGGTGAGCGATTATACGCATTCCACCACAGATGTGTCCGGTGCATTCTCATTAAAAGGCGCGCTTCCCGGCACTTACAAGTTGCGTTACACCTTGCCCCCTCACGCCAGATTCAGCCGTCCCATGATTGAGGAAACCACATGGCTGACGGAGCCCTTCAACATCACGGCGGGCCAGGAGCACCCCGCTGATCTGGTATTCGCGGTAAAGACAGTGATTCTGGCGGGCGGAGCCTTCCACGATGCGAACTTCAACGGCATCTTTGACGAAGGAGACAGCAATCTTCCAGAGGTGCGCGTGGCCATTCGCTCAGATGCTGGGTCGGTCCATGATGTGCTGTCTGGCGATGACGGCACTTTTACCTTAAGCGGTATCCGCCCGGGTGCCTATACCCTTGAGGTAACCATGCCGCAAGGCTTGGCTATCGGCATTGGGGATAACAGCCCAACAGGTCCCGCTATCACGGGGTACACCACCCAGGCGCTTGAACTCGCCATGGGAGAAGTGCGGGACTCATACCTGATCGCCGCTGTAAACCCCTTGGCTGTGGCGGGAACTGCCTTTTATGACAATGATTTGAGCGGCAACTTCAGCCCTGGCATTGATACCCCCTATGCCGCTCAAGCCACGGTACGGCATCTGGCAACGGAAACCGAGTATGCCCTGAAGCCGGCCCATGATGGTAGCTTTGAGCTGTCCAAGGTGTTTCCAGGGGAATACGAGCTTAAGGTGGATTTGCCGGGCGATCATTTGCTTACCCTGCCTTCTGGTATCCGCCAGGCTGGCGGCGTCTGGAGCGCTGATATTTTGTTGACTCCGGAAGCCGCGCAGCTGGACCTGGGCTTTGTGCAGTATGGCTCGCTAGCGGGTGGCGTCTGGAATATGGACGGAAGTTCAAGCGGTGTAAAGGGCCTTGAAATCACCCTGCTGGGCGCTGAGGGAAACACACTCGCTGTAGCGGTTACGGGTGAGGATGGCCATTTCCTGTTTGATAAACTCTATCCCGGCCGGTATGCTTTCATGTTGGCACTGCCAGAAAACCACCGGTTTGCCCGCGCAATGGACACTGCAGAGCGCGTCAGCATTATCACCTCGGACAATGCTGGAACACCAGGCGGCAGCAGCATCATCAGCCTCACCATGGGCGAAAAGAAGACAGACCAGGATATTGGCATAGGCGCTATGGGAAAACTGGGTGATTTCGCCTGGTTGGACCTGAACGCCAACGGCATGCAGGACGCGGGCGAACCAGGCGTGCCTGATATTGGAATCGCCCTGTACCAATACGGACAGCTCATAACCCAGGATACCACGGACGCCTATGGCCGCTATCTGATTGATGACCTTTTCCCCGGTATCTACACAGTGCTTGTCACCATGCCGCCTGAACTACAGCCTACTCGCATCCAGGCGGAGTTTCCTCTGGTAGCCAGCGTCCTGAACCCGGGCGAAGGTACTGCCGGCCGGGCTGACAAAGTGCTCGTCCCCAGCGGCGGACGTAATCTCAACTGCGACTTTGGCTTTGTTTTGGTTGACTCCGGCCGCCTGCCCGATTCCGTGCTTAATCTTCCCACAAAAGATTGGAGCCCCGTGGTGGATGTGGCACCCATGAGGTAACAGCCAAAAAATCTGAAGAGGCTGGCGTTTCGCGCCGGCCTCTTTTGCCTGGAGACAGGTGTCTTCTATTCGTCTTCTTCTGGAAGCTCTGCATTATGATAAACATTCATCACGTCATCGTTGTCCTCCAGCATTTCTAAAAGTTTCTGGACTTTCTGCAGCGTTTCTCCATCGGTGACTTGTACCGTGTTTTGGGGGATCCTGGTCCGTTCAGCCGAAAGGAAGCCATGTCCGGCCTGCTCAAGCCCCTCCCGGACAGCAGAAAAATCGTTTGGAGCGGTATATACCTCAAAAACCTCTTCAGTTACTTGTACGTCCTCCGCCCCTGCCTCCAGTGCCAGCATCATCATCTCGTCCTCGTCCAGGCCAGGCTCATGCTCGATAAGGATTAAGCCCTTGTGGTCAAACATATATCCCACCGATCCGGTTGTGCCAAGGGATCCGCCGTTTTTGTCGAAGATATGCCGCACATCCGAAGCGGTACGATTGCGGTTGTCTGTTACCACCTCGGCGATGATCGCAACTCCCCCGGGGGCATAGCCTTCATAGCTGATTTCCTCATAAGAGACGTTTCCGCTCTCGCCAGCAGCCTTTTTGATACTGCGGTTGATATTATCGTTGGGCATGTTGCTGGCTTTGGCCTTGGCAATGACATCCCGCAACTTTCCATTGGTGGCCGGGTCAGCTCCGCCTTCCCTGACAGCGATTGCTATCTCACGGCCAATTTTGGTAAAGGTCTTTCCCCGTTCCGCGTCTGCCTTGCCTTTTTTGTGTTTGATGTTGGCCCATTTGGAATGCCCTGACATTTGAATCCCCCACTGCTCTTACTTTTTTACAGTCTACCACGCCTGCAAAACCCCCGTCAAACATCCCGTACCACCAATGCCCGATCCGGATAATTGGTAATGAGCATGTCAGCCTGAAGCTCAAACACCTTTTTCATGTCCCGGTCATCATTCACAGTCCAGGCATTGACCTTAAGGCCCGCCTTGTGCGCTTCCCCACACTCCCGGGGGTTGAGCAGCAGCTCTGAATAATGGGGATGTAAGGCCTCAATCCCCAGGTGATCAGCATATACCCAGGGCTCTACCATGCAGCAGTCATAAAGCAGCCCGCATGCAGCGTCCGGGTCGATGGTCTTAACTTTAACAAGAGAATGGTGGTTAAAAGAAGAGTAAATCACCCTTTTCGACATTCCCTTGCGGCGCGCCAACTCTATGCACTTCTCCTCCATCCCCGCATAGGGGATGCGGCTGTTCTTCAACTCCACATTGATAACAAGGCCTGTCGCCATCAGCAGGTCGAATACCTCTTCCAGCGTGGGCGCCCGGGAATCCAAATAAGCGGGATGTGTAGCGTTAAACAGATGCGACTTGATATCCTTAAGCGAAAGCATGCTGATGAGCCCGCTGCCGTCTGACACCCGGTCAATGCGTTCGTCATGGGCCACAATCAGTTGTTTGTCCCGGGTGAGTTGCACATCCAGTTCCACCGCATCCGCCCCCTGCTCAACAGCCAGCTGAAAGGCTTCCAGGGTGTTCTCCGGGGCATAGCCGGAAGCCCCCCGATGGGCGCAGACAAGTGTTCTCATGTAAGACCTCCTGTGTTTACTTCGGCTTCCTTGTGGTAGGATAGTTCTAACCCCTTATGCCTGGCTTGGGAAAGCACCTGGACGAATTGCCAGACTGAACAAGGAAGAGTTCCATGAAAGAATCCCAGATAAGTGTCAACCAGTTTACCAGGCTTTTGGAGGAAGCAGCCGCCGAATTGCCACAGGAGATTTTCAAGGATCTGAACCTTGGCATCGGCGTGGTTGAAGGCTGTAAACTAAACCCCCGCACCGCTTCCGGCAGGCCTGCCTACATTCTGGGGGAATACAGGGCCGGCGGAACCATGGGCCGGGGAATCGTGCTGTACTTCGGCTCTTTTGTCCGGGTTTTCCAGGATTTGGCCGATGACGCCCTGGGAAAAGTGCGCATCACTGATGTCCTGAAGCATGAACTCACCCATCATCTCGAGTCCCTTGCCGGAGAGCGTGACCTGGAAATCCTGGATGCCCGGCAACTGAAAGAAATGTAACCCAATACCAATTTCAGCATCAAAAGTTGACATACCAGTTGTCCGTGATGAGCTGGCATTGGAAGGCGTCTGTGTTTCTCCATTCACTTTCCGGCAGTGCCTTCATGTTGCGCGCCGGGTTCCTGGCCAGGCTGTCACAAAGGCATCTGCAGCCTTTGATGCGCCTGGACACGTTTCCTTCCGCAGCCCCAATCAGTTAAACGCCCTCGCACTGATGACTGGCACGTGTTACCAGCCCGACATGGATGGTTTTGTGCCCGCCACGTTTTCCATAGATTGCCAGGCAGTCCTGTCACGGGATGTTGGACAGCCGATCCAAGTTGCCATAGCCCCGCAGCAACTTCAGCACATCCGCTTCTCTGTCCGCTCGGGGACTTCCATGCAGCTGAAGCTTGCTCTCCCACAAGCAATCCATAGGCAACCCCGCATCATCCAGGCAATAACTGACCAAGCCACCACACCACGCAAGCCCGCAGGGCTGCCCGCAGTACCCCTTGGTATCGTTGTTGCTCCGGCCGATGGCCTTTTCAAGGGAGGCCTGCCATTCTACCTGGGCAATATCAAGCGCCCATGTGATTTGTTCAGGCATCTGGACGGAATCCATCACCAGAAGGGAAGCGCGTATTACCGACCTGTTCTTCACGATTTGTGTGATTAACGCATTGCCAGAATCCAGAGCAGAAACCAAGGCGTCAACGTCAACCGCAGCCACTGTTGGGGCGTTGCTCTCCCAGCCCCCCTTGTCATCCGAAAAGGGGGGATACGTTTCCCCCACCAGCATCCGCCCGATGCCCAGAGGCCGACTCTCTGCTTGTA
>JAAYJP010000172.1 GCA_012522875.1 Clostridiales bacterium
ATCTCTGACACCCAAACCAGATAAGGATCCTCCACCCCCCTGAAGGGAAAGTCCCGCCTGTTCCGGTCATACCAATCCAGAAGTGCTTTCGTAATGCCCATGCCATCCTCCCCATGCCCGGTAATTATAGCATATCCCAAAGATCAGCCTCCACACGGGTATAATGACTAGGGTTGAGGTGCGCAAAAAACACGCCTCAGCACAACAGTGAGAATTTTTGTGAAAAAGGGCTTGCAAGTTGGAAGAAGTTGGGGTATATTATCAGCAGGTTTAGCACTCACCCTGCGAGAGTGCTAACAATACCAAGAATCTATTGAGGAGGATACTATGAACGTAAAACCCTTGGGTGACCGTGTAGTCATCAAGAATGTGGAGTCGGAAGAGACCACCAAAAGCGGCATTATTCTAACCGGCGCCGCCAAGGAAAAACCCCAGATGGCAGAGGTCATCTCCGTGGGACCAGGCGGGAATGTGGATGGCAAGGAAATCACCATGCACGTCAAGGCCGGTGAAAGGGTCATCTACTCCAAGTACGCGGGCACTGAGGTCAAGATCGACGGGCAGGAACTCATCATTGTGCGCCAGTCCGACATCCTGGCCATCGTAGAATAAGCGAAATATCATCATTTGAAGGAGAGATAAATAATGGCAAAGCAAATTAAATTTGGCGATGACGCGCGCCATGCCCTGGAAAGGGGCCTGAACACCCTGGCGGATACCGTCAAGATCACCCTGGGCCCCAAGGGCCGCAACGTGGTGCTGGACAAGAAGTACGGCGCTCCCACCATCACCAACGACGGCGTCACCATCGCCAAGGAAATTGAACTGGACGATCCCTTTGAGAACATGGGCGCCCAGCTCATCAAGGAAGTTGCCACCAAGACCAACGATGTTGCCGGCGACGGCACCACCACCGCCACCCTCCTGGCCCAGGCTATCGTGCGGGAAGGTCTCAAGAATCTGGCAGCCGGCGCCAACCCCATGGGGCTTAAGCGCGGCATTGAAAAGGCGACAAACGCGGCCGTTGACGCCCTTCGGGACATGTCCAGCCCAATCACCAACAAAAACGCCATCGCACAGGTTGCTTCCATTTCCGCGGGCGACGAGGAAGTGGGCCAGCTGATCTCTGACGCCATGGATATCGTTGGCAAGGACGGCGTCATCACGGTTGAAGAGTCCAAGACCATGAAAACGGAACTCAACACGGTTGAGGGCATGCAGTTTGACCGCGGTTACGCCTCTGCCTATATGGTGACTGACACCGACAAGATGGAAGCGGTGCTGGAAGATCCGCTGATCCTGATCACCGACAAGAAGATCAGCAACATCCAGGAAATTCTCCCTGTACTGGAGCAGGTGGTACAGGCCGGCAAGAAAATGCTCATCATCGCCGAGGATGTGGAGGGCGAAGCCCTGGCCACCCTGGTGGTCAACAAGCTGCGTGGCACCTTCACCTGCGTTGCCGTCAAGGCTCCTGGCTTTGGTGACCGCCGCAAGGAAATGCTCCGGGACATCGCCATCCTGACAGGCGGCCAGGTCATTTCTGAGGAACTGGGGCTGGAACTGAAGGAAACCAGCATCGACATGCTGGGCAGCGCCCGCACTGTGAAGGTGGACAAGGAAAACACCACCATCGTGGACGGTGCCGGCTCCAAGGAAGAAATCCAGAACCGTGTTCAGAACATCAAGACCCAGATTGAAGACACCACCAGCGATTATGACCGGGAGAAACTTCAGGAGCGCCTGGCCAAACTGGCCGGCGGCGTGGCCGTCATCCAGGTGGGCGCGGCAACTGAGGTTGAGATGAAAGAGCGCAAGATGCGCATCGAAGACGCCCTGGCAGCCACCCGCGCAGCGGTGGAGGAGGGTATTATTCCGGGCGGCGGCGTGGCCCTGTACAACGCTTCCGGCAAAGTCCATGCGCTGCTTGAAAAAATGTCAGGCGACGAGAAGACCGGCGTCTCCATCATCCTGCGCGCCATCGAAGAGCCGATTCGCCAGATCGCCATCAACGGCGGCGTGGATGGCTCTGTGGTGATTGACGGCATCCACCGCAGTGAAAAGACCGGCTACGGCTATGACGTCCAGAAGGGTGACTACACCGACATGATCGAGCGCGGCATCATCGACCCCACCAAGGTCGCCCGCAGCGCCCTGCAGAACGCGGCCTCCATCGCCGCCATGGTGCTCACCACCGAATCCCTGGTGACCGACATTCCGGCGCCCGAGCCCGCGGCTCCGGCCGGCGGCGGCGGAATGGGCGGGATGTACTAAGCTCGGAAAACCAATATCCGCAAGGGGGCCAGACGACCTCTTGTAAGACCTTAGAAAAATCCCAGCCATACGCGGCTGGGATTTTGTCTGGGGTCTGAAGCGGGGAACTCCTGATGAAAAATAAATTCCCCGCATCTATCCGGAAACAGTATTCAAAATGCCTTCGCAAAGATTAGGTTTTGAGAGCCCCAAGATTTTATTTTTTCAGAAGCCCGGCGACCTTGTCCATCATGAGCACCTGTTCCAAATACAGGCCCTCGGCATAGGGAACCCCTGCCATGCGGCCAAGGCTCTGGCTATAGTCCAGTGCGAACCCTGTCACTTTCTGGGAGAGGTGGGCGTCACAGGCCTTACTTTTTTCCCCAATCACGTCGCTGATATCAAACATCAGCTGCGGGCGCTGAGGATTGGTGCGCAAATCCGCGCTGAAATAGAGGATTGCATCATAATGCCATTCACTGCCGTCCCTGGCATATTTTTTAAGCTGAGCCGCAAACGCCGCCGCCTGGGTAATCTTGCTTGCTGCCACATGATCCGGATGATAATCCGCCTGATGCAGCGTAAAAATCAGCTGGGGAGCCGCCTTTCGCAGATGAGGAATCAAAGCCTGTACCGTCTCCTGACAAAATGCCAATGCCGCGTCAGGATAATCCAGCTGCACAAAGTAATCCAGCCCCAGGCGTATGGCCCCCTCCACAGCTTCTTTACCCCGTTCCTCCGGCCCTGCATAGCCGCTGGCAGCACCATCCGTCAGGATAACGAGCCCAGTTTTCAGGCCCTCACGCTTGGCCTTGATGAAGATGCCGCCGGCACACACCTCCAAGTCATCAGGGTGTGCGCATACCGCCAACAGATCAATCATAATCTCTCCCTAATATCACTTGATACCAGTCAGGGCGATACCCTCAATGAAATGCTTCTGGAACACTAAAAACAGCACAATCATAGGCCATATCGCCAGCGCGCTGCCCGCCATCACCTGGGGATAAATGGTGGTATGCTCGCCAATGAGCATGGCGAGCCCGGCTGACAAGGTCATCTTGTCCATGGCATTGTTGACAATCAGGGGCCACATCAGGTCCTTGAAGGAGGCAAGCGCTGTGAGGATGGCCAGGGACACCAGCGCCGGCTTCACCAGCGGCAGCAGAATCCGGGCATAGATACCAAAGTATCCGCTGCCGTCAATCATCGCCGCCTCATCCAGGCTCCGGGGCAGCCCCTGGAAAAACTGACGCAGCATAAAGGTGCCAAAAGCGCTGAAAATTTTGGGCAGCCACAGCGCTGTTATGGTATCGCTCAGCCTGAGTTTCACCATGATGTCATAGTGAGGCACCAGAAATATCTGTCCTGGCACCATCAGCAGCGCCAGGCATAGTGTGAAAAGGAACTCCTTGGCCGGGAAATTTAACCGTGCAAAGGCATAGCCCGCCATGGAGCATACAATCAACTGCCCCAGCACTGTCATACCCATCATGGTGAAGGTATTCAAATAAAACAAGTGAAAAGGAAATTTTCCCAGCACGATGCGGTAGTTCTCCAGCTGCCAGGCTTCCGGCAATATGGCCGGGGGCATGCGCACACTTTCCTCAAACGTTTTAAACGAGGTCAACAGCATCCACACAAAGGGTGCAAGCGTAACAAAAGACAGAATAATCAGCGCCAGGTGGGTGGGCCAGGTTCGCCCAGCGGCTGGTTTCCTCTTACTCATCATAATGCACCCACCTTTTCTGAAACCACAGCTGGGCCAATGTCACCAACAATATCAGCACAAATAGCGCCACCGCAATCGCCGCTCCATAGCCCTTTTGAAACTTCATAAAAGCTTCCTCAAAAAAGTAAGTAGCCAAAGAGCGGGATGCCGAGGTACCGCTTGAGTACTGGGGAATGATCAGATAGATGATATCAAAGATCTGAAAGACATTGATGATGGAGGTGACCATCACAAAAAAGATGGAGGGCGAAAGCAGCGGCAGGGTAATGTAACGGAACTGCTTCAGGCTGCCTGCCCCATCTATCCGCGCAGCCTCATAATAGCTGCGCGATATACCCTGAAGCCCGGCCAACAGCACAATCACCTGATAGGACACACCGCCCCAGACAAACACCATGGACACCGCAAACAACACCACCTTGGGGTCTGAGAGCCAGGCGACCGAACTACTGATCCCCAGGGCATTCAGCCCCGCGTTAATCAGACCAAACTCATAATTCAGCAACCATTTCCACATGAGCGCGATGGCAGCGGGCAGCGTCACCGCCGGCAAGAACGCCAGGGTACGATAGACGCCTGTGCCCCTGATGCCAGTGTTTAAAAGCACCGCTGCCAACACAGAAAATGTCACCACCAGCGGCACGCAAATCAGAACATACATCAGGGTGTTTTGCAGTGACTGGTAAAAATACGGCGCTTTAAACAGCTTCACATAGTTGGCCAGGCCCACAAAATCAGGCACGCCAAAGCTGCTTTTATTGGTAAGGCTATCATAGATATTCTGCCCAAAAGCAAAGATATAAAAAACAGCCAGCCCTATAAACAGCGGGGCTATCATGGCATAGCCCGCCAGGGTCTCTCCCCGCCTGTTGCGCTTATCATGACGTATACGCACGGTTATTCCTCTGGCCTTTATCACGGGAAGGGAGCCAAATAATTGGCCCCCTTCCCTGTGCCATCATTTTTATTGCTCTGAATCCAGGATGGGCTGCATCTGCTCCTGAATCATCTTGCAGCCATCCTCAGGCGACATACTGCCCGAGAGTATCTGGCTGGACACATCCATCACCACCGGCAGCCACTCGGCCACCTTCTGGCTGGTGGGGAAGAAGTAGCCGGTTTCCGCCACCTTGAAGAAGACTGAGGCATCCAAATTTTTAAAGTTGGGGGCATAGTACTGCTGGGCAGAGATAAGGGCGGGCATATCAATCTTGCCTTCAGCCTGCATCTTGTTGGATTCCTCTCCCGCCAGGTATTTGATCAGCTTCCAAGCCGCTTCCTTGTCCTGGGCATTGGCATTCATGGCAAAGCCCAAGCCTCCCAGCACGGATATGTTGCTGGCATCCATTTTGGGCATGGGAATCAGGCCGATGTCCTTGGCAAAGGAAGCCTCGTCAAGCAGCATGGCTTTCCAGGAGCCCATGAACAGGATAGCTGCCTTCTGGGACAGGAAGAGATCCGTGCCCTTGGTGTCAGAAAGTACCTTGTAGTCCGGCATCACACCGTCATCCATCAGTGTTAATACTTTTTTGTAGGAATTGACGGTGCCTTCCTGATCAAAGCCAGCCTTAGACCGATCCTCGCTGATGATAAAGCCGCCATCCTGGGGGATGAAGTTGAAGTAGGAGGGCTGGGGATCCAGCTCCATCACGATGGGATATTCGCCATCGGCCGCTTTTTCTTTCAGCTGCTTGGCAAGCGCTACCATGTCATCCCAAGTCCAGCCGTCTTTTGGCTGCTCAACACCGTATTTGTCAAAGATCGCTTTATTGAAGAACACCTGTACGGTGTCCATGCCCTTGGGCAGCGCATAGGTGGTGCCATCAATTTTGTAAGCATCCCTGACCACTGCCACATAGGCATCCATGTCAAGGGCGTCTTTTTCGATGTAGGCATCCAGGGGCTCCAGTACCTTGGCAGCCACATACTTGGGCAGGTAAGTGTTCATCCAGAACACATCCGCAGCCTTCTCTGCGCCCATGGCGGCATCAAGCTTGGTCCAGTACTGGCTCCAGGGCGTCAGCTGTACTTCCACGGCAATGCCCGGGTTCTCTTCCTGGAACTTGGCGATAATCTCGTCAAACACAGGCTTTTGATTCTCATCCCACAGGGCAAAGGTTACAGTGGTCTTCTCCGCGGCCAATGCGGGCAAAGCAAATGCCATCACCAGCACTGTAGCCAGAAGCAGGGTTACAAATCGTTTCATAAATTTCCCTCCTGTCATTATTTTGTTTTTCCTGACGGTTTCCTGATTTTCATATTAATCACCCCCGCGGCGTTTGTCAAGCATTGGCAGGTCTCGATTCTGTTTCCATCAATACTGCAAAATGAAGCCAAACTCATTGTTCATACTATAAAACATACAGCCACCCGCTTTGTGCCGGTCGGTCCGCACAGGTTATCCACAGCTAATTGTGGATAAAATGGGTATTTTTCTTTTGGCTATAAATAATTTGCGGAAATATTGAAAAACCCTTGATGCTTGTATTGGTGTCTGCTATACTCCACTATATATTGTATTGAGAGGCGGGGAGAGCCGTGGATTCTTTGGCTGTATTCGGCTGCATGGGTTGCGTGCTGTCCGCGGCCATCATGCTGCTGTATGGCGGCGTGGCCGCCAGGGAGGAGGCGGAGCGGCTGCGCCTGCTGCGCCAAAGCCCGCTGTATGCTGAACTATACCGGAAACTGA
>JAAYJP010000173.1 GCA_012522875.1 Clostridiales bacterium
AGCCAGGATGCCACCCTCACCCGGGAGAAGGTGTTCAAGGATGTGCAGATCAATATCGTCAATAACGATGCTCTCCTGCGCAATGGCTTTATCGTCACCTCCGACCTCTTGGCACTGCCTTCCATCACGGTTCACGCCGATGTTCCCCAAAGGGTTTATGACAGTGTCACGCCTGCTAACTTCAACATCAGGCTGGACCTTTCCCGGATCACCTCGCCCGGGGAAGTCACCCTGCCGGTTCAAAGCACCGATACCATCAGCTACGGCACGGTCACCCGGCTCTCCGTGACTGAAGTAACGGTTGAGGTGGAGGATTATATCACCCGCCGGCGCATTCCTGTGCAACCCATCCAGCCTGCCCCCGCGGAAGCATTGCCAGACAGCATCTACGCCGAAAACGCAGGGATTGATCCCAGCACAGTGGTCATTTCGGGCCCCCGCAGTCTGGTGGAGGGTATCGCGCGAGTGGTCGCGGCCTATGACATTACCCGGCTCAGCCCCACCCTCGGCACCCAGTATAACGCTGTTCCCTTTATGCTCACTGATACAGACGGCCGGGAGATTTCCAGCCCGCTTATCAGTGTCACCAGCGAAAATGTGCTGTTGGACACCGTATTGGTGGAGCAGACTTTTTATCCCCAGAAGAGCGTGCCGGTCAACCTGTCCGGTGCTTTTATTGGCCAGGTGGCGCCGGGCTATAAGGTCAGCAGCGTTGTGGCGTCCCCTGGATCTGTCAGAGTGGCTGGAAACGCTGAAGCGCTGAACAATATCTCCATGGTGGATTTGGCCTCCCCGGTCGATGTGAACGGCATGATGGAAACCATCATACGCGCCGTCAAGGTTATGAAACCCGCTGACGCTGTCAATATCAATGAAAACGCGGTTTATGTGACCGTTGAAATTCGCCCGGTGTCCCCGGTGGATCAGGATGTGCCATGAATGTAGTCGCTGACTGGCTCTTTAATCTTCTCCTGGGTTGGACCCGGGGGCTGTTCAACAATATATGGAACCTGGTAAACAACCATTCCGCCGGCATCTCCGGGTTCCTGGAGCGCTTTTGGCTGCCCATTATCCTCATTATTCTCCTAGCGGGAACAGCAGCGGATTATCTGGTCTGGATAATCCGATGGCGGCCTCATTATGTCTGGCGCAGCTGGTTTATGCGACAGGAACGAAAGAAACGCATGAACGCCACCGAAGCCTACATGAATGATCTGGACCAATCTCCTCTGGACCTGGATGATGGCCTGCTGGAGGACACGCCTATCAGTCCCGTCTTGGCTTATGGTGGCGCGGAAAATTCCTTGGAGGGCAACAGCTTCCCCTGGGAATACCCTTGTCAGCAGCCGGATATGCCGCAAGAAGCCTGGCAGGACCCGGCCCATATTTATTCCCCGGCACCAACCCCCGATTTCCCTGATCAGGAGCCAGAACCCTCCCTCCCTTCGGCGGCATGGACGGCTTGGGAGCCTTCAGTGGCGCAGGAAACGGACTGGCAATCGCCAAATACCGACTATCTGCTTGTTGAATCCCTTGAAAACGATGAAACGCCCATGGAAGTTCCAACAGAAAAGCCTGTTTCCCGCCGGCGCCGGCGGACCGTAACCAAGCGCCAGCGACAATCAGGGCTTTTAAAGTCCCTGCGGGAAACCCTGTTTGATCCGATGGAACCCGCGGAGCCTCTGGACAGCCTGGCGCCGCCCATCTCCCAGGAAGAGGCGTATCATGAGCCCTACTACCCCGCAAATTACCGATACCGCTCCGTTCCTGAAGACAACAATGAGGGCCAACAGTGATGGTCCCTTAGTGCTGGATCCGTAATCGAAATCAACTCTGCCCATGTAGTCGGCAGTTGATCCCGCCCTGGCTGTCCACAGTCACCAGGGCGTATTCATTTTCCCTCATTGCCCCGGGATTCAGGAGATAGATGCCTTCCTTGTATTCCAGCAATTGCGTGTGCGTATGGCCAAAGATGGCCAGCACCGCGCCCACTTCCCGCGCGCGGGCAAACAGCGGGCCCAGGCTTTGCTTTACTTTAAGCCGATGTCCATGGCAAAGGTAAATGGCAACGCCATTGACGGGAAAGGTCATCTCCTCCGGGATATCAGGCGGTACGCTCAAATCGCAATTGCCGCGCACGGCCATCACCTGATAACCTTCAAAGCGCAGGTCCAGGGCATCATAGATGCCGTCGCCGGCAAAGAGAATCAACTCGGGCCGCCCGCCTCTGGCGGCTTGGTGCAGCATGTCGTTCACTGCCCGGGCTTTCCCGTGGGAATCACTGAACACAAGAAGTCTCATCCCAGCGCTTCCTTTAGCTTTCCAAGCGCCCGGGCCCTGTGGCTGACTTGGTTTTTTGCCACTTCTCCCATCTGGGCAAAAGTCAAATCGTTCTCATACAGGAACACTGGGTCATAGCCAAATCCCCCCTCGCCCAGCGGTTCACGCGCAATGGAACCCACACAAATCCCTTCAAAATAGCGGGTGGGGCCAAAAGGGGAGGCCAGGGCCAGCACGGTCACAAAGCGTGCAGCGCGGTCAGCCTCGCCTTCGAGGTTCTTAAGAAGCAGCTTGTTGTTGGCGTCATCATCCCCGTGCTGCCCGGCATAACGCGCGGAACGGAGCCCAGGCGCGCCGTGAAGGGCCGCAACCTCAAGTCCGCTGTCATCTCCCAAAGCCATATAACCGGTCGCGTCCCGCACAGCTTCCGCCTTCAGCGCGGCGTTTTCAGCATAAGTCCCGCCAGTCTCCTCAACTTCCCCCTCAAACCCGGCATCACCCATGGAAAGGATTTGGAATCTGGACCCAAGGAGTTGGGAAAGCTCCCGAATCTTGTGCGCGTTGCTACTGGCCAGGACCAGCGTCTGGGGCTGCATGACCACACAGGCTTTTTTTCCCAGCGCCTCAAGCTGGCATTCCATCAACTGCCTTATGCCAATCCCGGACAGGCGCAGCATTTTCTGAAGCTGGGCCACCGGGAACGCTTTTCCTTCCCCGGTGCCCTGTATTTCGACCAAATCGCCCGCTTCGTTCAGGACGAAGTTCATGTCCGCCTCAGCGTGGCTGTCCTCAGAATAGTTCAGGTCCAGAATGGCCTTCCCCTCCACCACCCCGCAACTCACCGCGGCCACCTGGTGGTTGATGGGTGATTCCTTCAGCATCCCCTGCTGTATCATTTGGTCCACCGCCAGCGCCAGTGCCACAAATCCGCCGGTGATGGCGGCAGTGCGCGTCCCGCCGTCTGCCTCCAGAACATCGCAGTCAATGGTAACGGTATGTTCTCCCAAGCGGCGAAGGTCCACCGCCTGGCGCAGGCTTCGGCCAATCAGACGGCTTATCTCAACGCCCCGGCTGTCCTTCTTTAGCCCGTCACGCTGCTTGCGCCTCCCGGTGGATGCCGGCAGCATGGCATACTCAGCCGTAAGCCAGCCCTGTCCTTTTCCCCTCAAAAATGCCGGGACACCCTTCTCAACAGACGCCGTGGCGATGACCCGGGTCCCGCCGGTTTCCATCAGGCAACTGCCGAAGGCTGTTCCCACGAAGTTGGGGGTTATTTGAACCCTGCGAAGCGCTTGCGGCGACCGTCCATCAATCCTTTCCATTTCTGCCTCCTATCAAAAAGCGCCCAGGGGATATCCCGGGCGCACGGATCACTGGCGGCACGCTTAGTTAAGAAGCTCGCCCTCGTTCTCGATGGAAACCTCTTCCACCCCACGGATTGCCCAGCGGGCAAACATCATTTCCACATTGTCCTTGCCAACAGCCAGGGTGATTGTGTCCTCCCTGAGGGCTCTGATGGTACCGTAGATACCGCCAATGGTGGTAATGCGGTCGCCCACCTTGAGATTGGCCAGCATATCTTTGACCTTCTTGTCTTTCCTGCGCTGGGGCCGAATCAGCAGGAAATAGAAGACCACAACGATGAGAATCATCGGCAGGAACATCTGAAGGGTGGCGGCAAGCCCGCCGGGCTCTGCGGCAGCGGCGCCTTCGGCGGCCGGGGCTACTTCATCGGCAAGGGCAGTGGGCAGGGAGAACAACCAATCGAACATCTTGTACATCCTTTCAACCGGGTCGGAATTTTCTGCATTGTATCAAGAAAGGTCGCCTTGCGCAAGCGCTGCAAAAAACTTGTTTACAGCGCAATTAGTGCGTATACTTGTGCACAATATCCTGGGAGGGCTCTTATGATAACGCTGCTCATTGTCGTTTACCTGTCCTTTATCAGCCTGGGGCTGCCCGATTCCATGCTGGGAGCCGCCTGGCCCGCCATCGCCAGGGATATGGGGCTGGAAGCCGCAGATCTGGGCCTGGTCAGTATGATTGTTACCCTGGGCACAGTCATCTCCTCACTGATGTCCGGCAGGCTCATCCGGTCAGTGGGGACCGGGCGTGTGATGATACTTTCGGTGCTGGTAACAGCAGTGGTTTTGCTCTTTTTTTCCTTTGCGGGCAGTTATCTGTTACTCTGCCTGCTGGCGCTGCCCCTTGGGCTTGGCGGCGGGTCGGTGGACGCCGCGCTCAATGGATTTGTGGCACGCAACTACAAGGCCAGCCATATGAACTGGCTGCACTGTATGTGGGGCGTGGGCGCAACCATCAGCCCGCTCATCATGGGCGCCAATCTGAGGGGAAGCATGGGCTGGCCCGGCGGCTACAGGATGGTGGCACTGCTTCAGGGTATCCTTTTTGTAATTCTTCTGATATCCCTTCCTTTGTGGCGCCGTGCCGAAAAAAAGGACCCCCTGGCTTCAGCCGGGGAAAAGCATATCAGCAACCGCAACGCGCTGCGCACGCCCGGGCTGATGACCGCCATGGCGGCATTCGCCTGCTTTGTAGGCTTTGAAGCCATCGCGGGGGTATGGGCCGCCACCTTCCTGGAAGGCCGCAAGGGCTTCGACCCGGCCTCAGCCGCTTTTCTGGCATCGCTTTATTACCTGGGAACAACCCTTGGCCGCGCGGTTAGCGGACTTGTGGCGATAAAGGTGGACAGCCGGCGCCTGATCCGCTGGGGCTGCTTTCTGGCAACCCTGGGCGCAGTTCTTCTGGCCCTGCCTTTACCGCGTCCATTCTCACTGGCGGCTTATATTCTTCTGGGCCTTGGCAACGCACCCATATACCCTGCAATGATCCACCTGACCCCACAACGCTTTGGTATGGCTGTCTCCCAGGCGGCTATGGGCCTCCAGATGGCTGCCGCATACACCGGATCCACCTTGCTCCCGCCGCTGACCGGCGTATTGGTACGGGCCATCTCTCTTGATATTATTCCATATGTCGTACTGGCACTCATCCTTCTGGGGTACGCCCTGAGCCAATTGATTGACAGCAAAACCGAAGCCGCTACGGCTTAGGCGCCTGGCTTGAAAAAGCGCGCACCTCAGGGTGATCGAACACCTCCTCAGGCGTCCCTTCACAGCGCACGGTACCCTCCTTCATAAACACCACCCGGTCGGCTACCTCACGGGCAAAAGCCATCTCATGGGTAACAACCAGCATGGTCCGGTCTTCCTCCGCCAGCCCTTTGATTACCCGCAGCACCTCCATGGTGAGCAGCGGGTCCAGGGCACTGGTGGGCTCGTCAAAGCAGAGCATTTGAGGATCCATCGCCAGAGCCCGGGCGATGGCCACCCGCTGCTGTTGGCCGCCTGAGAGCATATAGGGGTATTCGGACGCCTTATCGCTCAGCCCTACTTTATCAAGCACTTCCATGGCACGTTCCCGCGCTTCCCGTTTGCTCCGCTTCAGCACCCGCTCCTGGGCTTCGGTCACATTCCTGAGCACGGTCAAGTGCGGAAACAGATTGAAACTCTGAAACACAAAGCCCATCTTCAGGATGACACGCCGTAGCGCCGCTTTGCCGGCATAGCCGCCGGCTTGGCTGTCAACCAGCGTTTCCCCGCCCACCATGATTCGCCCGCCGTCAACCCTTTCCAGGTCAATCAGGCAGCGGAGCAGGGTGCTTTTGCCGGATCCGGAGGGACCGATAACCGCCACCACTTCCCCCCTGTCCACCCTGAGGGATACACCCCGCAAAACCTTGTTGTCAGCATACCTTTTGGTGATATTTTCAGCTTGCAGCATGCCCCTACCCCTGGTAATACGAAAAATAGCGGTTCACGCGGTTGAACAGGAAAGAAACCACCGCGTTGATCAGCAGGTATACGGCCCCGGCGATGAACAGGGGTTCCAGTGAGCCTACCGTGCTGGCTGCGTTGCGGGCCACCCGGTAGAGTTCGACCATGCCTACGGCAGTCACCAGAGCGGTGTCCTTCACCAGGGTAATCACCTCGTTGCTCACAGGAAGCACAATCCGCTTGATGACCTGGGGCAGTATGATGCGCATGAAGGCCTGGCTTCGGGCGAAGCCCAGCACATGGGCAGCTTCCCGCTGCCCCACAGGCACCGCCTGCACACCGCCCCTGTATATCTCGGCGAAGTAGGCAGCATAGTTCATCACAAAGGCGATGACCACCGCCGTCAACCGCTCAAAAGCCGCGCCAAAGATCATGGGCAATACAAAGTACACCGTGAACACCTGAAGGATGAGCGGTGTCCCCCGCATCACCAGGATAAACAGCTGTACGGGCAGCCGTAGCGCTTTGTGCCGGCTCATTCTTAAAAGCGCCAGTGCCAGCCCCAAGGGCAGCGAGAAAAGCAGCGTAAAACCAAACAGGCTCATGGTCACGCCCAGCCCCTGCCAAAGCTGCCAGAGGAGGCTCACCAGGCGGTCTGGGTTATTGAAATACTTCATCTTTATTCCCTTTATATCCAAAAAACGGGAGGGAGCGCTTTCGCCCCCTCCCGGTTTCCAAAGCTTTACTCCGCTTCACCAATAATCGTGATGTCCTTGCCAAACCACTCTTCACTGATTTTGGCCAGGGTGCCGTCTTCCCGCATGTCAAGCAGCAATTCGTTCACCTTGTTGCACAGAGCCGTATCGCCTCTGCGGAACCCGATGCCGTATTCCTCCGGCGCCAGGGATTCGTCAAGGACTGTAAAAGGATAGTCGTTAACAGCCATATAGTAGTTGGCGACAATCACATCCACCAGTACCATGTCCAGGCCGCCCTGGTTCAGGTCCATCAGCGCCGTCAGATTCTCGTCAAAGGGCACCACCTCGCCAAGGCTTGCTTTAAAGTCTTCGGCGGCGTCCAGGGCATCATTGGCGCTGGATCCCGCCTGGATGCCCAGTTTCTTACCGGCCAGATCCGACAGGTTCCCGTAACCATCCTCCGTGCGGGTCACCAATACCTGGTCGTTTCTCAAATACGGCAGCGAGATACTCATGTTCTCCAGCCGATCAGGGGTGATGGTCATGCCGTTCCAGATACAGTCGATATGATGGGCATTCAGTTCCATTTCTTTTGCAGCCCAGTCGATTGGCTGTGTAACAAGTTCCACGCCCAGGCGGGCGCAGACTTCCCTGGCGAGATCGATATCAAATCCAACGATCTCCCCGGTGTCAGCGTCGACGAAGCCCATGGGCGGGAAGCTCGCGTCCAGCCCCAGGATGAGTTTTCCGTTGTCCAGGATGTCTTTGAGCGATGTGTCCTCTTGCGCAGTGGCAGAAAGGAACAGGCTTGATAACATCACCATGGCAAGGATGAGTGTCAGGCACCGTTTCATGACCATACCCTCTTTCTTCCGTATTTCGGCGCGTGCCGATGCCGCATAATAGCACAAATGCCCCCGGTGTAGTCGGCCAACAGGCAATATCTATGCTTTGTTTATGTTTTTTTATTCGATGTTCTGAATCTCGTCCTCACCATAAACCGGAATACTGCTGGCTTGAAGCAAGGCCGCGAATACCCCGTCTCCCGCACTCAGTTTTCCGGAAAAGGTACCGTTATATATCATTCCCTTGCCGCAGGATGGGCTGTTGCGCTTGAGCACCGCCGCCTCACAGCCACAGAGGCGGCAAACCTTCAGCGCCTCAAACGCACCTTTGCTAAAGGCTTGTGTCAAATCCTCTCCCAGCCTGTTAACAACCCGTTCACCCACGATTTCACAAGGCGGCCTCGGTGTAGGAAGACCGCCCAGTTGCTCCGGGCAAACAGGATACAGCACATGCTGCGGGGCAAGGGCCAAAACACCCCTGTCCTCATTCGCGTTCCCGTCATAACGGGTACACAGCCCCATCAGGCATGCGCTCACCAACAGCCGCATCAGGCGATCTCCAGGGCGATCTCCATCATCTGGGTAAAGCTCTCCCTGACTTCCTGGCTGCTGACACTCTCCCCAGTCCTGGGGTTATCTGAAATGGTGAGCAAAGCCAGCGCTTTCTTTCCTGCCCTGGCGGCATTGAGGTAGAGCCCATAGGCTTCCATCTCCACTGCCAGCACACCTAATTTTGCAAGCGTTTCCGCGGGGCTTTTCTCGCTTTGGTCGTAAAAAGAGTCCGTCGAATACACCGGCCCCACCCTCATGGGAACGCCCTTTTTTTGTGCTTCCAGATAGGCTTTGAGCAATATCCCGAAATCAGCGCACGGCGCCAGGTTGCCGTCAAAGCCAAACTGAGCGCCATAATTGGAGTTGCTATAAGCGCTCATGCCAGCCACCAGCGTCCTCAACTTGAGCGTCTGGTCGATGGCTCCGGCGCTTCCTACCCGGATAATCTGTTCCACCCCATAAAAGTTGAACAGCTCATACGAATAGATGCCCATGGTGGGGATGCCCATGCCGCTTGCCATGACAGAGACCTTTTTGCCCTTGTACTGCCCCGTATAGCCCTGGATACCGCGGACGTCGTTGACCAGTTTGGCGTTGTCCAGATAGGTCTGGGCAATAAACCGGGCGCGCAATGGATCTCCGGGCATCAAAACGGTGGGCGCGAACGCGCCGAATTGGGCGCTGTTGTGCAGGGTTGGTGTCTGGCTCATAAGACCTCCTCCTTTTTGCCGAAACTTCCTTTTTTCCGGGAGTAAACGCCTGTTCTTAGTTCCCGGATGTAGTCGTCCAGGTCCGGAAGGCCTGGCTGTGCCAACGCCTCAGCCACCGCCTCCTCCCTGTCATAGGGGAGGGTAACGAAGACCAAATCCAGCGGAGCGGATCCCTTGCCGGGCACCCCGGCCAGAATGGCATATTGCACCAACGGGACCCCCATGGCATTGCCCACAGAGCCGATGTTGGCAATCTGGGCTGTCAGGGTACGCATTCCCTGGCGGTGGCAATCGCCATAAACCAGCAGGTCTGTATCCTCCCCAAGCAAAGGCAGCCAAAGCTCCCTGGAGTCCTGGATGTAGTACAGCCTGTCCATAACCGGGCGCCCGTGAATGAGGCGGACGCGGCGGCCGGATAACATGACCCGCTTTTCCAGCGGAAAATTAAGCAGCGCAGCCATCCGGGCTTCCCCCAACTGCCGGTAATAAAAACCGTCCCGCTTGAACTGCCTCAGGCCAATGCCCTCATCCCAGTTGCCCCTGAGGATCATCTCACAGTGCCTGATTGCCCAGTCAAACGTCATATGGGAGTTGGGACCTTTTCCCACGATATCCCCCAGGCACCAGACAGCGTCCACATGGCGACGGTCCAGGTCTTTTTCCAGCGCGCGCACAGCCGTCATGTTGCCATGCAGGTCGCTCACCAGGGCGATTTTCACTTTCGCTGCTCCGCAATACCTGCCAGCCAATGGAACAGGGCCTGCTGATCAGTTCGTTCTTCAGCCAGGTTCTCGGGATGCCACTGGAGTGCCAGGCCTGGGTAACCGTCTTCAAACGCCACTGCCTCAATCACCCCATCCTCGCTTCTTGCGGCAACGCGCAGGCCCTCCCCCACCTTGTCTATGGCCTGGTGGTGGCGGGAGTTGACGGGAAAAGCATCCACTCCCGTGATGCGGCGCAAAAGGGTATCCTCGGCAAGGTGAACGATGTGGGCATTCCGTTCCTTGCTTTGATGCCGCTCAGCAGGGAAATCCAGTTGGGCCTGAAGATCCTGGTATAAGGTGCCTCCCAGCGCCACATTAATCAGCTGAATGCCCCGGCAGATGCCAAGGACAGGTTTTCCGGCCTTGATGGCGGCCTTCGCCAGTGCCAGGTCAATCCTGTCCCTTTCCGGGTGAACATTGCCGCAGCCAGGGAGCCTTTCCTGGCCATAAAGCGCAGGGTCTAAGTCCGGGCCTCCGGTGAAAATAACGGCGTCCACGCTGTTGACATACGCGTCAATAAACTCAGCGTACTGCGCGTGCTCAGCTGGCAGCATGGGAAAAATCAGCGGCAGCGCGCCTGCGCGCAAAACAGCGGAGATATAGTCCGGCGGTATGCCCTCCCGGCTTAAAGGGGTGTCCTGGCTGGTGCTTAGCCCGATCTTAACCATGAGTCCTCCCTGGATTCATTCATTCCATTGCCAGGACGCAGTATAACATATGCCGCAACGAAAGATGAAGGAATTTTAATTTGTCCGCCAATATTGGGTATGATATAATTTGGAAAGCAAAGCCCGTCCCACGGGTCGTTTTGTGAGAAAGGGGAGCAGCATGGCCCAGAAAAGAAAGCGGAACCCCAACCCAGTCAAGGGCTTTTTCTCAGGGCTGCTGGCCGGCGGGGTAACCTTGCTGGCTTATTCGTTGCTGTTTCCTTTCCATCGCTGGCATCATTACCTGATTGGCGGGGCCCTGGCGCTGCTTATAGGGCGAGTCGCCCAAATCATGTTTTCGGGCCTTGACACATCAGGGAAGGCCAGGTCTGTAGACGACCTGCCCGTCACCGGCGACACGGCCGTTGACCAACTGGTAGCCCGGGGGCAGGAGATGCTCAAGACCATCCGCCAGGAAGACGAAATGATCCCGGACCCTGTTCTGAGCGAAAAAATCGTTCAGCTGGACAGAATTGCCACACGCATCTTCCAGGCAGTCATCGACCAGCCCGAAAAAGCGCCCCAGATCAGGCGCTTTATGGATTATTACCTGCCCACCACGCTAAAAATGCTCACCGGTTACCGGAAACTTCAGCAAAGCGGTGTTTCAGGGCAAAATGCAAGCAGCACGAAGGAGCGCATCACCTCTGCCATGGATGTGGTGTTGGGTGCCTTTAGCAAGCAGCTGGAAACCCTGT
The DNA here is from genome assembly GCA_012522875.1 of Clostridiales bacterium. Taxonomy (GTDB): domain Bacteria; phylum Bacillota; class Clostridia; order Christensenellales; family Aristaeellaceae; genus UBA6115. The sequence goes on from JAAYJP010000173.1 coordinate 11,052, forward strand.
ACCAAAACGATATGCTGGATATTTCAACTGACATTGATGTGCTTGAAGCCATGCTCAAGCAGGACAGCCTGCTGAAAAGCGATTTTGATATCAACCCCGCTGCGAATGGCCAGGGCGCTGCGCAGGCGCAACAAAAAAAGGAGGGTTAACCATGTCCGAAGAGACCAAAAAACCCATCTCCAGGGCGCAGGACGCGCAGGAGAATGCCCAGGCAGCAGCCCAGGCAGTGGGCAGTGTGGAAGAGGCCGCCAACCAACCGCTGCCTGAACTGGTGCTCACCTCCGAAGTAGCAGACCGGGAAAAGGTGGAGGCGGTCATCAATCAACTGGAACAGGCCCAGAAAGAAAGCCCGCAGGCACCGGATGTTCAGGCCAAGTTGGCCCAGGATCTGGACAGCGCCCTCTCCGATGAGGAGCGCGCGGCCGTGGATGCGTTCTCCGGGAGGATCGACCTGAGCAACCCGCAGCATGTGATGCTCTATGGCGCGGAAGCGCAAAAGAAGGTTTCAACTTTCGCCGATTCCATCCTGGCTGAGGTCAAGAACACTGATGCCGGGGATGTGGGTGATAACCTGACCAAACTCATCGGTGAATTGAAGACCTTTGAGGCCTCTGCTGAAAAACCCAAAGGCCTGCGCGCCCTGTTCTCCACCGCTGAGAAACATATCGCGCAGGTGCAGGCCCGCTTTGACGATGTGGCAGGCAACGTCTCCAACATCGCGGGGACGCTTGAGACGCACCAGGTACAACTGCTCAAGGATGTCTCCATGTTCAATCACCTCTATGAGATGAACCTGACCTACTTCAAGGAACTCACCATGTACATCATCGCCGGTGAAAAAAGGCTGGCTGATGTGCGCGCCAATGACATCCCTAAACTCAAGGCCCAGGCACAGAAAAGCGGGGACACGCTGGACGCGCAGAAGGCAAGCGACCTGGAGCAGGCAGCAGACCGTTTTGAAAAGAAGATCCACGACCTGAAACTCACCCGGCAGATATCCCTCCAGATGGCGCCGCAGATCAGGTTGCTCCAAAACAACAACTCCCTGCTTATTGAGCGCATCCAGTCCACACTGGTGAACACCCTCCCCCTGTGGAAGAACCAGATGGTGCTGGCCATCGGCATGCAGCACTCCCAACAGGCCATGCGCGCCCAGCGGGCGGTGACGGACATGACCAACGAACTGCTTAAGAAAAACGCCGACACCCTCAAACAGGGCACCATCGAGACAGCCCAGGAGGCCGAGCGCGGCATCATTGACATTGAGACTTTGGTGCAAACCAACAAGTCCCTCATCGACACCATGAACGAGGTGGTCCGCATCCAGACCGAGGGCAGGCAAAAGCGTGCGGAGGCCGAAAAGACCCTGGCTCAGATGGAAAACGAACTGAAAAAGCGGCTGATCAACGGATAAAGGAAATCCCATGCGTAAAGTATCCCTGACCTTTCTGGCAATCCTGCTGCTGTTTGTTTTTACAGCGGCTTCTGTAACAATCGGCGCCGTGAAAGGCTTTCGCCAGGAAAAAGCCCAGGTGGACAGCGCCCTGGGTTCCCTGGGCCCGTTGTTTGCCACGCGGGTGGAGACGGGCAACAACCTCCTCACTGTGGCACACCGCCACCTGCCCCCGGAGAATGCACTCGTGGAAGCTGTAGCCCGGAATGTGCAGGAACTCTCAGCCCAAGGGCCCCTTCCCCTAAGGGCCCAGGCCAACACCCGCCTGGAGGAAAACGCCAAGGCGCTGCTTGCCGCCCTTGAAAACACCCCCGGTGTGCAGGCTGACAGCCGGGACCTGTCGTATGTCACGGGACTTCTCCCCCAGGCGCTGGATCAAAGCGCCCAGTGGACGGACGCCGGCAGTTACAACCAGGCTGCCATGGCCTTTAACGAACGGCTCAACGGTACCTTTTCAGGCTTCCTGGCCCGATTATTCGGCGAGGCGGAAGCCCAGCTGTTCATTCCATGAAAGGAGGCTGCGTGAAAACAAAATTTTCGGCATTCCTGCTGGCGGCCCTCCTGCTGGCAGGCACAGCCTGGGCCCAGCCAACGATTTCGCCGGTCGTTTCAGACACAGCCAATGTACTGGATGCCTCGCTCATCGAAGGCATTGCGGATATCAACCGCCAGACCGAGCGCGAGCTGGCCATCAGCTACCGGGTCATCACCAAGCATTTCCTGGGAGGCGCCCAGGCCATCTCCTACGCGAGGGAAACCCGGGAAAGCTACGCCAACCCTGACCAGATCATCCTGCTGGTCATGGTCATAGGCGAGGAGCGCTATGCCGTTTCCATCGGCTCCGCCGCCCAGGCACTTATAAGCCAGGACGCGATGGACAGCCTCCTGGCCAGCGCTTTTCGCCTTCCTTTCCTGAACCGGGACTATAGCGGAGCCCTGGCAGCGTTCACAGCGCAATTAGCAGGCCAGATGCAAAACGCCTCCGGTAAAGTTATTGACGCAAGCATGCTCTATGCCGGCGCAGCCCTGGTTCCCTCTCCCAGCGCGGATCCGCTTGACGGCTTTTTCCGTGAGCCAGCCCAGAGTATGGACCATGCCCGGCGCTACCAGGAAGAGACAGAGGAAGCGCAGCGGGGGGACAGGGGCCTGAGCATCTGGCAAATCGCCCTGATCGGTTTTGTTCTCTTCAAAATTTTCGGCAGGAATCGCCGTACGGGCCAGAAGCGCGGCTGCGGCCCCCTGGGATGGATATTCGGCACCTGGGGCATCAGCAAGTTCTTCGGTTGGCGCAAATAGCAATGCGCCTGGTTATCATCAGCCTGGATGCCGTGTTTTCGCGGGACGCGGCGTTTCTCTTATCCCTTCCCGCCTTGGGCGCGCTGGCTGGCCAGGGCGTTTTTTGTGACAGGGTAAAAACCATCTATCCCACCCTGACCTATCCCATTCACGCCAGCCTCACTACCGGCTGCTACCCGGAGCGACATGGCATCTCCCACAATCAGCCTTTCGGCGCAGGCCTGCCTGAGGAACGGCGCCCTTGGTTCTGGGAAGCAAAAGACATCCAGTGTGACACCCTCTTTTCACAGGCCGGCCGGGCTGGCCGGGAGGTGGCGACCATCCTGTGGCCCACCACCGGGCATAGCCCTGATATCCGGTATAACCTGCCCGAAGTCAAAGCGCTCCCGGGAGAGAACCAGGCGCTAAAAGCCCTGCGCTTTGGAAGCACCTGGTGGCTGATCAAAACCGAACTGCGCTATGGCAGCCTGCGCCACGGCATTTCACAGCCTAACCTTGACGATTTTGCCACCCGGGCAGCGCTGTCGCTGATAGAACGCCAGGCAAGGATACCTGATGTGCTCGCCCTGCACCTGACTGACTGCGACAGCGCCCGGCACCACCATGGCACCTTCAGCGCCGAAGCACAGGACGCTCTCCTCCGTCTGGATGAGCGGGTGGGGCGCGTGACAGGAGCGCTGAAGGCCCGCGGAGCGCTGGAAGACACGGTGGTCGCCGTGGTCAGTGACCACGGCCAGGCGGATATCAAGGGCTGTGTGGCGCTTAACGCATGGTTTGAGGAGCAAAAGGTTCCCGCCCAGGTTCAGACACTGGGGATGGGCGCTTATATACGCGTTCACCGCGGGGATTACCCTCTGGTGCTCAAGGCGCTTCAGGACAACATGGCGCAGCTCCGGCTCAAACACATCTACACGCGTGAGGAACTCCGCATCATGCATGCCCCTGAGGATGTGTTCCTGGCGGTTGAGCCGGAGGAGGGGTTTTCGGTCGCTGAGGAGGACTGTGAACCTGATCACAAGGCCACCCACGGCTTTGGCACAGATCATGAGGGCGCCGATTGCCTGATGTGGCTTTCCGGTCCCATGTTTGTAAAAGGCGCGCGGATCGAGTCCTGCCGTCTGGTTGACATCGCCCCGACACTTGCCAGTGCCGTCCACCTGCACCTTCCGCAAGCCCAGGGCCAGGTACTGGAGCATTTGTTTATTTGATTATTTATCCCTGAAAGGAGCGCTTTCCGTTGTCCAGACATGCTTTGGTGACTTATTTCTACCAGTCCGCCTTCACCGTATCGCTGAAGAAAACGCTCATTGTCTTCAGCTACCGGCAGACGGGCCTTTCACAACTGGCACCCGAGCAGCAGCTGAGCGAAAAGGACTTTCAGGGATTTAACAACATCCTGGTATTTGTGCCCAACAACTCTCTCACGCACCATGACCGCAAGGCCATCTACAGCTGGAAGCCCTCCTTCCCGATCACCTATATCCTTTCGGAAGACGCCATGAAGGACACGCCAGACCTTCCCCACATCAGGGTATGCCGGGAGGGTGATAGTTTTTCTGTCGCCCAGGCCAAAGTCAGCGTGTTTGGCTCAACGGACACGGGCGTCTCCTATCTGGTGGAAGCGGAGGATGTGTGTGTCTTCCATGCCGGGGACCTGAACCTTTGGCACTGGCGGGAGGAGAACACCCTCCGGGAAATCACCCGGGCAGAAGAATCCTTTTACGACAAGGTTGCCGCCATCCCAAAGGACAAGGTGGACATATGCTTTTTCCCTTTGGATCCAAACCAGGGCGGGCTGTATGACGCAGGGGCCAACCACATCATCATGGCCATCAGGCCAAGGGTCTTCTTTCCCATGCATTTTGACGGCCGTACTGAAATTGCCAATGAATACGCCCGGCGGTCGCTCTCCCGGCGTACGGTGATTTTCGCTCTCACACAGCCGCGGGAATCTGCGCTGGTGGACCTGACAGGCGCCCTGCCCACTGTGCGTTCCACCTCTCCCGGCCGGCATGGTCGACCGGGCCTCCGGCGCGGCAGCGTGGACCTCTCCGCCTACACCCAGGAGGACCCCTTTTCCCAGACTGATCTGCCGGTCAGTATGCAAGAAGAAGAATAAACGCAGCAGAATTGTACAATAGCCTGTTTTTTTGATATAATTCAAGTGGTATCTGCCCATCTTGCGCGCTGTCGCGTCTGTGTCGGGCGGAGAGTGAAGCGGCCGGGTCTGCCCCGGCCACATTGGGGGAAAAATGAACCTGAACGACTTGAATGAAAAACAGCGCGAGGCGGTTATAACGCATGATGGTCCGCTGCTGATCGTCGCGGGCGCGGGCAGCGGAAAGACCAGGGCGATGACCTACCGGATCGCCAGCCTTATGGATTCCGGCGTTCCCGCCTACAATATTCTGGCCCTCACTTTCACCAACAAGGCGGCCAAAGAAATGCAGCGCCGCGTGGAAGACCTGACCAGGGGCGAGGCTGAGGACGCCTGGATCGGCACTTTCCACTCAGTCTGCGTGCGCATCCTCAGGCGCGACATTGAGAAACTGGGCTACAAGCGCTCGTTCGTCATTTACGATGATGACGACCAGCAGCGCGTGCTGAAGGACCTGTTCAAGCGTTTTGACATTGATGAAAAGAATATGTCCATTCGTGAAGTGAAACGCGCGATTGGCGATGCCAAAAACAAGCTGCTGGACGCTGACGGCTGGTTTGCCCAGAGCGGGAAGGACCGCCGGGCGCAGACTATCCATGACCTCTTTGTGGCTTATGATGACAAGCTGCGCCAGGCAAGCGCCCTGGACTTTGACGATTTGCTCAACAAAACGCTGGAACTCCTTCTGGAGCACCCGCCGGTGCTTTCTCACTACCGCAGGCGCTTCCTTTATGTGCATGTGGACGAGTACCAGGATACCAACCTGGCCCAGTATCAGTTGGTGAAACTGATTACCCAGGAGAGCCGCAATCTCTGCGTGGTGGGCGATGATGACCAGTCCATCTATGGCTGGCGGGGCGCTGATATCCGCAATATCCTGGAGTTTCAGAATGATTTTCCCGAAGCCAGGGTGGTGAAACTGGAGCAGAACTACCGCTCCACTCAGACCATCCTGTCTGCCGCCAACAGCCTCATCGAGAACAATGGCCAGCGTATGCCCAAGGAACTGTGGACCGAGGGACGCAAGGGCGACAAGATCCGCTTCGCGGCCGCCGGGGACGAGCGGGAGGAAGCGGCGTGGATTTGTGAGCATATCAGGCGGCTACGGGCGCGCAAGGTGCCTTATGGGGAGATTGCCGTGCTCTACCGCATGCATGCCCAGAGCCGTGTTCTGGAAGAAATGATCATGCGCGCCGGCATCCCCTACCGGGTGTATGGCGGCACACGCTTCTATGACCGCAAGGAGATCAAGGACGCCCTGGCCTATCTGCGCCTGATGATCAACCCGGATGATGATGTGGCGCTCAAGCGTATCATCAACACGCCCAAACGCGCCATCGGCGACGCCACGGTGGCAATGCTGGAGGCTCAGGCGGATAACCTCGGGAGCCCCCTGTACCAGGCCCTTCTGGACCTGCCGGACACCCTGGGTTCCCGGCCCCGCAAGTGTGTTGAGAGCTTCCGCGACATGATGGATAATCTGAACAGGAAGCGCAATGAATTGTCCTTGGGTGAGTTCACCAAACTGATGCTGGACGAAACGGGGCTGATTAAGGAATATGCTGAATCAGCCGATGAGGACATGCTCTCAAAGCGGGACAACCTGCTGGAATTCCTGGGCGCTGTGAACGAGTTCGCCACCAAATCAGATGATCCCAGCCTTGAGGCTTACCTCGAAAATGTGGCCCTGGTGACTGATCTTGATATGCAGGAGGATTCACCGCAGTATGTGACGCTGATGACCCTGCACTCCGCCAAAGGCCTGGAATACCGGGCAGTATTCATCGCAGGGCTGGAGGATGGCCTTATCCCCAGCGGCAGGGCCAAGCAGGAAGGCGAGGCACGCCTGGAGGAGGAGAGGCGGCTGTTGTATGTCGGCATCACCCGCGCCCGGGACAACCTCTACCTGACCCGCGCACGGCATCGGGCCATCTACAACCAGGCTGCCCGTAATCTGCCCAGCCCTTTTCTGGCCGAAATCCCAAAGGAACTGATTTCCGACGAATGGGGCACCGCCATGCGCAAACACTTTGGCAATGAAAAAAAGTCGCCTGAACCGCCCAAACCCACCAAGCCCGCTCCCAAAATGGGCTTTGGCACCCCAGGCATGGAACAGGACCCCTTAAAAATTCCCGGCGTACGCAAGGGTTTTATCGCTTCCCTTGCCCCACCGCCTGAGCCCACGGAAATCTTCCGCAAAGGAGACCGGGTGCTGCATAAGAAGTTCGGTTCCGGCACCGTGGTTGAAACCACCGGCGCGGGTGCTGATGCCCGTGTCAGCATCCAGTTCACCGCCTATGGTGAAAAAGAGTTCTCTGTGGCCATCGCTCCCATTGTTAAGGTGGAGTAGCCAATGGATCCCCTGGATGCCATGCGCAGCCTGGTTGACCGCCTGAGCGAAGCCAGCCGGCAATACTATGTGCTGGACAATCCCATCATGTCCGACAGGGAGTGGGATCGGCTTTATGATGAACTGAAAGCGCTGGAGGAGGAAACCGGAACCCGGTTTCCTGACTCACCCACACGGCGCGTGGGAGGCGATCCCCTGCCCGCCTTCCGCCAACACCGGCACAAAAGCCGCTTGTGGAGCATGGACAAGGTCCAATCTGTGGAAGCCCTGGCCCAGTGGTTTGAACGGGTCAGGGCAGCCCATAAAAAGGCGGCCGGCCTTCCCCCACTAAGTTATTCTGTGGAATATAAATATGACGGCCTCACCCTGGTGCTGACCTATAACCAGGGGCTCCTGGTCACCGCCGCCACCCGGGGAAACGGGAGAACGGGCGAGGAAGTGCTGCCCCAGGCCATGGCGATCTCTGCCGTCCCCCTGTCCATCCCCTACAAAGGCTTCATGGAAATCCACGGGGAATGCTTCATGCCGCTTTCTGAACTGGTGAACTATAATGAGACCGCCGCGGAACCGCTGAAGAACGCGCGCAACGCGGCCGCGGGAGGACTCAGGAGCCTGGATCCGGAGATTACGCGGCAACGCCGCCTTCAGGCCCGCTTTTACGATGTTCCCACGGTGGAAAACCCGCCATACGCCGACCAATCCGGCATGTATCGCTTCATCGCGGAAAACGGCTTTCCCGTTTCCCCCATGCTTTATTCCGGGCCGGACGAAAGCGCCGTTGAGGAAGCCATCCGCCTGATCGAGGAAGGGCGTGAGGGCCTTGACTTCCTGATTGACGGCGCAGTGATCAAGGTCAGTGATCTCAGGACCCGCCAGGCGCTTGGATACACGGATAAATTCCCCCGTTGGGCAGTGGCGTTCAAATTCGCGGCTGAGGAGGCCACGGCAACCCTGCTGTCGGTCACCTGGGATCCGGGCCGCAGCGGCAAACTGACCCCGCTGGGGCACCTGAGCCCCGTGGAGTTCGCCGGTGTCACCGTTCGCAAGGCCACGCTGAACAACTATGGCGACATCCAAAGGAAGCAGCTTACACTTGGTGCGACGGTCTGGGTCCGCCGTTCAAACGATGTCATTCCGGAGATCCTGGGCCATGTGGAGGGCAGCATAACCGGGACAGCCATTGACAAGCCCACCCGCTGCCCCGCCTGCGGCACGGTACTGCAGGAAATCGGTGCTCACCTTTTTTGTCCCAACCGGGACGGCTGCAAGCCCCAAATCGTGGCCCGGCTTACCCATTACGCCTCAAAAGCAGCCATGGACATCGACCAGCTATCGGAAAAAACGGTGGAGGCGCTGTTTGACCATTTGGGCGTCAGGGAACCTCAGGATCTCTACACGCTAAACCTTGACCAGCTGCTCACCCTTCCCGGTTTCAAGGAAAAGAGAGCCGAAAAACTGCTGGCAGGCATTGACGCCAGCCGCAAGCCACCATTGGACGCTTTTCTGGTGGGCATTGGCATCCCCAACATCGGCCGGGTGACCGCCAGGGATCTGGCCGAGCGCTTCGGCAGCTTGGCAGCCCTTCGCCAGGCAAGGCTGGAGGAACTCACCGCCATTGCCTCAGTGGGTGATATTGTGGGCGCATCGGTGGTGGATTTTTTCGCCGGGGAGAAGAACAGCGCCATGGTGGATGCGCTTCTCACAGCGGGTGTTATGCCCAGTGAGGCAAGCTCCGAAAAGCCAGAGGGCGTGCTAAACGGACAGACCTTTGTGCTCACAGGCACCCTGGCGAACCTGAGCCGCCAGCAGGCGGAGGAGATGATTCAGCGCCACGGCGGCGCAGTGGCAAGTTCCGTCAGCCGTAAAACCAGCTTTGTCCTGCTGGGCGAAAAGCCTGGAAGCAAGCTGCAGAAAGCCCAGGCCCTGGGCATCCCCACACTGGACGAAAAAGCCTTCCTCACTTTG
>JAAYJP010000174.1 GCA_012522875.1 Clostridiales bacterium
CCGGGTCATCCGGGTCATCCGGGGCATCCGGCGATGATGTTTTATACACTGGCAGTGTAATTCATATCATCCGCACTGTCAACCGGAAACATGGCGTATCAAATCATTTGCGGCCATTTCACGGCTCATTCGATAAGCAACGATAAATTTCGATAACAAAGTGAGGGTCTCCTCACGCCGTCCTGCCGCCGGATAAGGGATGCCTGTGGTAGTGTGCGCTGCAGCCTTCCAGCGCGTCAAGATAGGCCGCGCAATAAGGCTGGTAAGCGCGGTGGGCGCCCGGGTCCGGGTGATACTCATTCCCGGGGGATAACGCCGCCTGGATGGGCTGGCGATAGTCATCCAGCAGGCCAATGCCGATCCCCGCGATGACAGCGCTGCCTATCAGCGCGGTTTCCCCGGTTTTGAGCGTTGAGGCGCGAACCGAGAGCACATCGGATTTTATCTGGTTAAACAAGCCGGATTCCGCGCCGCCGCCCACAATCAGCATGTTATCAAAGGGCTCTTCCGGATACAGGCTCCTGAGCACATCCAGATAATAGGCATACTCGTAGGCGATGCCTTCCCGGATGGCCCTGAAGAGGTGGGCCCGCGTGTGCTTGAAGTCAAGCCCCATGAAACTGCCCTTCAGGTTGGGATTGCCGGGCAGCACCCGGCCGGAAAAGTGCGGGATGAAGAGAAGGCCTTCACTGCCTGGCGCAATGGCTTTTGCTTCCCGGTCAAGCGCATCATAGTCCGCGTGCGGGATTCCAGTCAGTTCATTGCGGAACCATCGCAGGCACATCCCGCCGCCATTGATATACGCCAGGGGAAGAAACAGGCCATCCACGGGGCTGCGCATCATGACCATGGTCTTATGCCGGGTATCCGGCACATAACGGTCCACCACGCTGCACAGCACAGAGGCGGTGCCCGCGCAGTCCAGCAGCCTGCCCGGCTCAAACATGCCCGTGCCAAAGGTGCTGGCGGCCGTATCGCCGCAGCCTGCCACCACGGGAATCCCTTCCATCAGCCCGCAGCGCTCCGCCATTGCCTTTTGAAGCTTGCCAACCACTTCAAAGGGCGAGGCGATGCGGGCCATCTTGTCCCGGGAGATGCCGAATGTCTCCAGCAGCTCCGCCGACCAGCGTTTGCCCGCATTGTCCGACAGGCAGGAAAAGTGGAGGTGTGTATAGTCAAAATAGGCTTCCTGCGCGCTTAATCCACAAAGCCTTCCAACCATATACGTGTGGGGCAGCACGAATTTGGCGGTGTTGTGGTATTGTTCCGGATGGTTTTCCTTCAGCCAGAGGATTTTCGGCCCATGCACATAGGTGGCAGGGCCTCCGGATAACTGGATGATGCGCTGGCCGGCCAGGGCGTTCATTTTTTCCATCTGCGGGCCGCAGCGCATGTCAAGCCAGGAATCGTACGGGGTGGAGGCTTCCCCATTGGCCGCGATCCCCATGATGCCGGCCATCTGGCCATCCAGGCCCAGGCAGGCCACCTCCTGAGGAAGGATGCCTGAGAGAGACATGAGGCGGCTGATGGCGCCACAGCACTCCTCCAGCATTTCCTCCGGATCCTGCCACACCACGCCGGTTTGGGGCGATATCAGCCTGGAAGGGACAAAGGCCGTTTGCAGCATACGGATATGCCGGTCAAACACCGCTGCCTTGGTGCCCTGTGTTCCGATGTCCACACTGATAATGTAATCACTCATGCCGTCATACCTCGCGCAGTTTATCCTTCCACGGTTTCTGTGCCGGACAGGGGGAGCGTCCTTGAATTCAGACCTCACATCAGGGTATAATCACATCAGTTTTCCCGAAAGCGACCAGGAAAGTAAGAGGGTGCCCATGAAAAATTCCAGGGTTCCTGCCCGCGCGCTCTTTGCGGAGGAGCGCCACGCGCAGATTCTCAACATGCTTCAGGAGAAGGCCAAGATCCATGTCTCTGATCTGTGCGAGCATTTTTCCGTTTCTCCCGCGACCATCCGCAATGACCTGAGGGACCTGGAGAGCCGCCAGATGCTCAAGCGCACACACGGCGGCGCGATTCCGCTGGAGAAGGCCGCTTTTGAGCCCACCACCAGCACCAAGCGCGTGGGGAACAGGGAGCGGAAGCGGCGCATCGCGGCCTTCGCGGCCACCCTGGTGGAGGATGGGGACACCGTGGCGCTGGACGCGGGCACCACCACCATGGAATTGGCAAGGCTCCTTTCAAAACGCAGCCAGCTCACCATCCTGACAAACGATGTGCGCATCGCGTCCTACCTGGAGCAGAACGGCTCCCAGACAGTGGTGCTTATTGGCGGGATCCTTCGCCATGGCCAGGGCTGCACGGTGGGGCCGATTGCCACGGCGGCCATTTCCCAGCTGAGCGTAGACAAGGCCTTCCTGGGGGCCAACGCCTTTTCCATCGAAAAGGGCTTTTCAACGCCCGACCTTCAGCAGGCTGAGGTGAAGCGCGCGCTCATCCAATGCGCTTCGGAGACCATTGTGCTCTGCGACAGCTCGAAATTTGGCAGGATCAGCTTCGTCAAATTCGCCTCAACCAGTGAGGTGGACCGGCTCATCACCGACCAGGATATCAGCCCGAATGTCGCCGCCAGCATGGGGGAGATGCGGGACGCCCTGGAGTTCACTGCTGTTTAGGGGCGCCGGTTCCTCAGATGACCTCCAGCTCAAAACCGAACACCTTGGCAGCCTGCACCAGGAGGGGCACTGCGTCCCCCTGGATGATGATCTGGTGATGGGAGGACAGGCTTTCCATGACCTGGTGCCCGCTGTCATGCTTATAGCGCAGGAGGCAACCGTTTCGGCAGTCTGAGCCGGGATACTGGACATAATCCTCAATGGCGGCCTGAATGACCGTCATTTTTTTCATGTCCGTGTGCAGCTTGGCCAGGGTGACCGGCCCTTCTGCCATCCGGCAATCCAGCATCACGGCATCCTGGTTGACGATTTCCAACACCCTTGGCCTCATCGTCCAGTGCGTGCAGAAGCTTTGGGGAACCAGGCCGAAGTACCCGCAGTGGACGCCCAGGGCATGATGGTCCGGGTCCTCAACCTGGGGAAAGGTGTCAATCTTTTCATGCTTGAGGGCTGCCATCCCCATCAGGAAGGGGTAAATGTTGGTCATCATCATCGGCCGGCGCAGGATGGAATAAAGGATAAACTTGCTGATAAGCGTCAGCGTATCCCCTTCGCACGCCCAGATGATGTGGTCATGTTCATACATCCAGTTCCAGGCCAGGCAGGGGGTGGTCTGGGAATGGAAGGACTCATTGAGGCAATTGCTGCCCACCCCGCTGATGCCGCCGATTTCGTCCATGGCAGCCTTCACAGCCATGTACAGTTTGACGGCCTTGAGGATGCGGCCGATGTCCAGCCCCTCCGTGGGCACTTTCCGCTCTTCCCACAGCTTTTTCGCGTCCTCGTCCGGAATTGCCTGCGCTTTCAGGTTGACCTCTTTCCAGCTGCGGTAGATGATTTCGATCCCAAAGGCGTTTTCGATACGGCGGGTGCTCTCCTTCTCCCACCAGTAGAAACGCTTGAAGATGCTGGCTTGCATGCCCTCTCCGGGATCGTCCTGGAACATAAGGAAGCGCGTGCCCTCCCGCATCTCCCGTTTGGCCGCCAGCGCGCGCATGATGACCCGCGCCATCTCTTCATTGTAGGGGGAGAGGACATTGAGCCCCAGGTTTTCCCTCAGATAGGCAACGATTTCCCAATCCCACATCTCCACCGTCCCGAACGCGCTGGACAAAACCAGGACGGGCAGGTCAATCAGGCTGAACTCCGCCCCGTGGGAAAAGACCGAGCCGATCAGCTGGGGGAAGAGGCAGGCATCGGCGCCCTGGGTGTCCAGCGCTTCCAGGGGCTGGACGGGCAGGAAATCCGCCACAGCCCCATACATCTTCTCAAGGAGGCGCAGCTGCTGTTCAAACTCGCCCCGCTCCCGCTGGTTGGTTTCGCTCAACTGCACTGGCAGCAATCTGGCTTTCATACTTCCTCCTTGTGCTGGCGTAGGGCCTGGGGCTTAAGCCCTGGCCCGGCGCACTTCCTCAATCATCTTTCTTCCGGCTTCAACAATCGTGTCATAATCCCCTGTTTTGGCGCCGCGGGTCAGGTCGCTGCCGGCGCCCACCGCCACAGCCCCCGCTTTGATCCATTCGCCGGCGTTTTCAGCTGACACACCGCCGGTGGGCATCATCCTGGCCTGGGGGAGAGGTCCGTGGATGGCCTTGATGATGGCCGGGCCAAAGAGGTTGCCGGGGAATATTTTAATGATGTCAGCGCCCGATTCCATGCACTCGACCGCTTCCTTCACCGTCATGGCGCCGGCCATGCAGGCGATCTGGTAGCGCAGGCACAGCCGGACGGTTTCCGTGTTCAGGCACGGGCTGACCACAAAATGGGCGCCAGCCAGAATAGCCGCGCGCGCCGTCTCAGGGTCCATAACGGTACCGGCCCCGATGATGATCTCCTCCGGCTTATACCGGGCGCTCATGGTGCGGATGATCTCCACGGCGCCGGGCACTGTGAAGGTGAATTCAATGCCGATGATGCCGGCTTTGATGCAGGCCTCGGCGATCTTCACCGCCTGCTCGCCATTTTCCGCCCGGACGACAGCGACCACGCCGCAATCGGTCAGCCTTTTCAATACTTCCAGTTTGTTCATCTGTATCGCCTCCCATTTTCCTTATTGGATGACGCAGGGACATTGTTCGCCCGTGAGTATCGCGATGGCGTTTTGGGCGGCCATGATCCCCATATTCCGCACGGCTTCCGCGGTATGCGCCCCGGTGTGCGGGGTGAAAATGACGCGCGGCAGGCCCTTGAGCGGAGAATCAATCAGGGGTTCCTGTTCAAAGGCGTCCAGGCCCAGACCTCGGAGTTTGCCGGATCTGATGGCGGCGGCGCAGGCTTCCTCATCCAGCAGGCCGCCCCGCGCGGTGTTGATGAGGGTCGCCCCATCCTTCATCCGCAGGATGCTCCGGGCGTTGATCATATGCCGGGTAGCCTCTGTAAGGGGCACATGCAGGGAAAGGATATCGCTGTTTTCCAGCAACTCATCCCATTGCGCCGCGCCAATGCCGTGCCTCACGGTGAAATCATGGTCCAGATAAGGGTCATACGCCATAACCCGCATCTCAAACGCGATGGCCCTTATCGCCAGCTTCTTCCCAATCGCGCCCAGGCCAGCAATACCAAGGGTTTTTCCGGCCAGTTCCATCCCGTCGCTTCGGGGCCACCGGCCTTCAAAAACGGCGCTGTGCAGTTGCGGGATATTGCGTGCGGAAGCCAGCATCAGGCCAAAAGCCAGTTCACACACCGCGGTTGCGTTGGCGCCGGGCGTGTTGGTGACGATGATGCCGCGTTTTTTGCAGGCGTCAAGGTCCACCCGGTCGACCCCCGCCCCATAGCGGGAGATGACCTTCAGGCTGTCCGGCATGGCGGCCACCACGTCAGCCGTGATGTAGTCCACGCCCGCGATGTAGCCGTCCACGCCCTCAAGGCGGCTCAGCAGTTCCTGCCCCTTCAGCGGCACCCCAAGGTCGTTGTAGACCACCTCATCAGCAAAGGACGCAAGCATTTGCCGGGCAGGCGCGTTTTCGGGCTTCCCAAAGGAAGTGGGTGTGACCAGGATTTTCATCGCTCAGGCCCACCTGGGGTTGTCGATCACGGTGGGCTGCCCGTCCTTTTCCACCAGGAGTTTCCGGTATCCCTTGGACTCGATGCTGCCATAGTCATGCCCCGCATCCGCCCGGAACACGAAGAAGGTGACCAGGGGCTTGTCAGGGCTTACATTGATGCTGCGGTGCGCGTACCGGGCCGGCACATAGATTGCCTTGCCCGCTTCCAGCGCCAGCGCGCGCCAGTCGCCCTCCGGGTTTTCCATCATCATATAACCCTGGCCGCTGAGGCAGTAGTACACCTCCGCGGTTTCCAGGATGGTATGGAAATGCCCTTTGGTCATGTGGTACTCATTTCCGACCTTGCCGGGATAAAGGATGCTGCAGCCAAAGGCCAGGTCTCCCGGCTTGTCCGGCGCAGGCAGGCCATGGAACTCGTATACCAGTTTATCCCCCTGGGCCAAAAGGGCGCCAAGGGCTTTTTCGTCCTGGTACATGCCTCTCATCTGGCTCAGGTATCGCTTGCCGGTATCCACCGAAGAAGACAGGCCGGTCTTCAAATCAAAATCCAGGGTAAAGCCTTTTCCGAAGTCCAGGGGAGAAGGGGAAGAGCCAAAGTCTTTCATGAAGCCTCCTTATGTTTCAGATGCGATCGCGCTTAAGCGGTGCAGCAGTTCTCCCCGGATATCCCGGTGGATGACCTCTGCAATCACCTGGGTCCAGCCATAGATGAAGTACATCCAGCCATCCTCGATCAGCAGCTTGCGTTCCTTTGCCTGGCGGCGCGCCTGATGCATGAACTCCAGGCTCCCCCGGTAGTTTATCTCCCATACCAGCGCCTCTTCGGGAAAAGCCGCGTTATCGCTGATGGGGGAACCGGGCCGGTCCTTGCCAAGGCCCGTGGCATTGAC
>JAAYJP010000175.1 GCA_012522875.1 Clostridiales bacterium
AGGCAGCCTGCCATCACCCGGGCGCGCTCCCTAAGCCCCCTTACAAACCAGCGCTCCTTCATCCGCACCCGCTGCTCCAGGTTGAACAGCTTGTACTTGATGGCGATGCCCGAGGCGTTGCCGGCGAAGCGCTCATCGGCGAAGTCCGGCGTCATGGAGAACTTGTGGATGTCCTCCGCCAGGGCCCGCCTTAATACGTCCACGTCCTTCTCCTGGGGGTTCTTCACCAGCCACTCCGCCTTGGCCTCGCTGTCCGGCAGGGCCAGGGTGCGCTCCTGCCGGAGGCGCTCCATGGCGGCGGGGCCCGGCTCGCCCGTCAGCCCCTCCACGATGCCCATCACCCCGGTCAGCACCAAAAGGGCGTCTGAGAACTGCATCCGGTCGTTCAAGCGGTCGGACTGCATCAGGTCGTAGGCGTCGATCAGGGGGAGCACGCCCTCAAAGTCCCCCTGGCCGTCCTGGCCGTTGCGGTACTCGGTCATGGGCACCCGGCCGAAGGAGTGCGGGTAGAGGGCGGGCAGGCCTTTTGTGCCGCCGTCCGGGTACTGCGCCACCTGGTCCTTCAGGTACAGGGTGATCTGCCGCTGGCCTCCTTTATCCAGCACCCGCACGCCAAAGAGCGGATTTTGTGCCACCGTGTCGTCATGCACCAGGAAGGCGCTGCGCGGGTCCAGGGCGCACAATTGGGGCTGCCCCTGGCTGCCGATGTAGCAGAGCGTCAGCCCCCGGCCAAACACCGCCTGGGCCACCGCGGCCTCCAGGTCCACACTGTCCGCGTCCGCCGCCTGGTAGAGGGCCCTTAGCGCCTGTGCCCCGTCCTCCTCCCCGGGGCAGGTGTAGCGCGCGGGCTCGCCGATCAGGTAGCCGGCGGACACCTGGGCGATGTAGCGGGGGAAGCCGTTGGCCAGGCGCTGGTTGGGCAGCCCCGGCAGCTTGTGCCGCAGGAGCACATCGTGCTTCCCCTGGTAGTAGCGCCACAGCCGGTTCATGCGGGGCAGCTCCCGCTGGAACTGGGCCAGCACGTCCTTGATCGCGTCCGGCTCCGGAAGCCCCTGCCGCAATCCCTGTGGGTTCATGGTGATCAAAATGTTCTCCCACCTCCTTCCATATCCACCTTAATACGGAAGCCTACTGACATGCACTGACATGTTTTGCGGCATGGAAGGGCATGGGGTGACATGATTTGGAATATAAAAAGCGCCCGGGCCCGGGGGCAGGCGATAATGGGTGGGATGGATGAAGCGGCGGGGGATGTCCCCTCAGCAGGGGAGCCGGCGGGGTTATATTAGGGCTGATTTGTTTGAGTTTTCCTCATATTCGTGATATTATATGAAAAGTGCATATATCACCCCGGGGTTTCCGGGTTTGGAAGGTTATATCATGGCTGAGAACAATACTGCGACCATTGGCTTTGAAAAACAAATCTGGGCAGCTGCGGATGTGCTGCGCGGCAACATGGACGCCTCGGAGTACAAGCAAGTCGTGCTTGGCCTTATCTTCCTCAAATACATCTCTGACAGGTTTGAAAGCAAGTATAACGCCCTGAAAGGCGGCGGGGAAGGCGCGGAAGAAGATAGGGATGAGTACATCGCCGAGGGTATCTTCTTCGTCCCGCCGGATGCCCGCTGGGGCGTGAGCGCCGCCGGGGCGCATACCCCGGAAATCGGGATACTCATCGACCAGGCCATGCGCTCGATTGAGAATGAGAACAAACGCCTGAAAGGCATCCTGCCCAAAAACTTCGCGCGCCAGGAACTGGATAAGCGCCGCCTGGGCAATGTCGTGGACCTGTTCACCAATATCCAGATGCACGCCCATGGGGACAGCAAGGACATCCTTGGCCGCACCTATGAGTACTGCCTGGCGATGTTCGCGGAGCAGGAGGGCAAGAAGGCCGGGGAGTTCTATACCCCCGCCTGCGTGGTGCGCACCATTGTGGAGGTCATCCAACCCTTCCATGGCCGGGTGTATGACCCTTGCTGCGGAAGCGGGGGCATGTTTGTGCAATCAGCCCGCTTTGTGCAGAACCACAGCGGAAACATCAATGATATCTCCGTGTTCGGCCAGGATTCCAACCCCACCACCTGGAAGATGGCGCAGATGAACCTGGCCATCCGGGGCATTGAGGCTGACCTGGGCAAGTACAACGCGGACACCTTCCATGCGGACTGCCACCCCACCCTCAAGGCGGATTTCATCATGGCCAATCCCCCCTTCAATATCTCCGGCTGGGGGGCAGACCGGCTGCAGGAAGATGTGCGTTGGAAATACGGCATCCCCTCGGACAGCAACGCCAACTTCTCCTGGATGCAGCACATGATCCACCACCTGGCCCCCAACGGCAAAATCGGCATGGTGCTGGCCAACGGTTCCCTCGCCTCCCAGTCCAACGGGGAGGGAGCCATCCGGAAGAACATCGTGGAAGCGGACCTGGTGGAGGGCATTGTGGCCATGCCCAGCCAGCTGTTCTACACGGCGCAGATTCCGGTATGTCTTTGGTTCTTAAGCCGGGATAAAAAGCAGAAGGGGAAGACCCTGTTC
>JAAYJP010000176.1 GCA_012522875.1 Clostridiales bacterium
ACACTGCTTTGATATATCTTTTTTTGCGTGTCCGCAGATGTGTGCAAAGTCATTTCCGCCGGGAAGCAGCGGACTGATCAGCTGTTGGCGGGCACTGCCGGAAGCCGGAAAAGGGAGCATGGCATATACATGGAAGAAAAAACAGCCCTTACTGCAAGAAAAGCGGATCACACTGCCCCTTCCGGTACCAGGGCCGAATGACTGGAGGGCTGGTTGGAGCCATTCCGCGCAAAACGTTTCCGATTGTGTCCGAATCCCCATTCCAAACACACCCCGTCCCTCAGCAACACCATCCCCACAAAGAAAACAGCGCGGCACGATCTTCAGGAGCGCGCCGCACTGGCCGGAAATGTTTTGATGGTTAGGGGCTTAGGTCTGGAAAGGGCCTCCGACAGAGGCGGCCTTCCCAGATGGCGGGAATCGGTTTTAGTTCAGCAGTTTGAACTCCGCCCAGATTTCCTGGTACTTGCTTTCATAGGCACCCACATCCATGATGAACTCGGTTTCACCCAGGATCTCATCCGGGATGTTGATGGCGGGGTTGTCCCTGAGGTACTCGGGGATGAACGGATAGGCCGCGGCCACGGGGGAGAGGTAGTACTGCATGCCGGCGGTGTTGCCCGCTACCTGGGCGTCCAAAAGGAAGTTGAGCAGTTTATGCGCGTTGGCGGGGTGGGGAGCGCCGGCTGAAATGACAAGGGAATCAATGCCAAACCCCATGCCCTCCTCTGGGTAGACCACCTTGAGGCCGGGATTTCCGTCCATGGCCAGCAGCACAAAGGGTGTGAACATATAGCCTATGCTGGCGTCGCCCGAGATCAGGTCGTTGTGGGGCGTGTCATAGTTGAAGGCCCGGATGTTGGGGCGGAGTTTGGCCAGTTTCTCCCGGGCTTCCTCCAATTGACCATCATCCGTGGTGTTAAAAGAATAGCCCAGGGTCTTGAGCGTGATGCCGATGATGTTCCGGGCGTCATCGACGACCACGATGGAATCCTTCAGCGCGGGGTCCCAGAGGCTCCCATAGCCCGTGACCGGGATATCCACTTCGTCAGGATTGTATACGATCAGCGGGGTACCGGCCGTGTAGGGCACGGTGTATTCGTTGTTCTCATCGTAGTATTTGGACAGGAATGCCGGGTCCAGGTTCCGGTAATTGGGAAGCAGTTCCTTGTCCAGTTTCAGGAGCTTCCCATCCTTGCGAAGCATATTCAGGGCATAGTCGCTGGCCAGAATCACGTCAAAGCCATTGTCCGGGCTTTGCATCTTGATCAGCATCTCCTCATTGGTCAGAAAGGTTGAATAATTGACCTTAATGCCTGTCTCCTGCGTGAACCTGGCGACGGTGCTGTCATCGATGTAGGTAGCCCAGGAAAACACATTGAGCACCGGTTCTTCCTTAGCCAGCGCGGGCATAAGGCCCGCGAGCATCAGGGATGCCAACAAAAGGGAAAGCAGTTTCTTCATTTTTTCCTCCGTTATCTATAATGATAGGATATCAAAGTCAGCGGCCCGCGCCAGGCGGTTCATCAGCGCCAGGCCAAGGCCCTCTTCCGGCAGCGCTTCAGCCAGGATCCGGCTTAAGCCCTCTTCGTCCGCCTGGCGCATGAGGGTGAAGAGGCGGTGGGCGGCCTGGTACATGTCCTTTCCCAGGCTGAAGGTCCTCAGGCCCTGGTAGGCATCGAGGCGGTCCTCCATCACCATGACGCAGGCTTTGGCCTCCGCGCCGTACAGCGCGCGGATACGCGCGGCCACCTTGTCCCCCGGCCCTTTCACCAGGGTGATACGGGCTTTGGGGGCGTAATGCCGGTGCCTGAGGCCGGGGGAAGGGGCTGCCTCGCCCTTTTCCAGGGGGCGCATGGCGCTATTGGCCACCAGGCACTCGCCTGCTGCCGCAGCCAGCATCGCAGGCGTCACGGCGCCCGGGCGCAGCACTACGGGGACAAGTCCCGTGGCATCTGCCACCGTGGACTCAAGCCCTACCTCACAGGGGCCGCCGTCCAGCACCAGGGGGATAAGGCCCTGAAGGTCCGCCATCACATGATCCGCCGTGGTGGGGCTGGGAGCGCCTGAGCGGTTGGCGCTGGGGGCTGCGATGGCCAGCCCGCTGCGGGCAAGCAGTTCCCGAACGGCCGGGTGGCTGGGGGAGCGCAGGGCCACCGTATCAAGGCCCGCGGTGACCACATCCGGCACGGCATCTTTTTTTGGCACCACCAGGGTGAGGGGACCGGGCCAGAAGGCGTCCATGAGGGTTTGCGCAAGGGGGGTGATGACCGCCAGCCCTTCAGCCTGTGCCCTGTCCAGCACATGCACGATCAGCGGGTTATCCGCCGGGCGGCCCTTGGCCAGAAAAATGCCCCGCACAGCCTCCGCGTTGAGGGCGTCTGCGGCCAGGCCGTATACCGTTTCAGTGGGCACGCCCACTGTCAGGCCCGCCTTCAATGCTTTGGATGCCAGCAGTATACCCGCCTGGTCTGCCGGAACGCGCGTGGTTTCCATCCGTCTTCCTCTTATCGGCAACAATAAGGCGGAAAGGCCTCTGCCTTCCGCCGTCATTCCTTGGGATAAGCCCAAAGTGCCGCTGCCAGCTGTTTTTTCACCCGCTATGTTCAGCAGGTCGGCTCCCTGCAACAAATCTCTGCCTTCCCCATCGCTTACGCGGGGGCCTGGCATCCATCCGCTGACCCGGGTGCCGTAAGGTATGATGTGGGTAAAAACAACCGACTGGCGTACACCTCAGGTCATATCCCGGCAGGAACATTATAAGGGTATGCCTTTTGCGCTGTCAAGGGCGCGGCGTTCCTGGCACGCCGTAAGCCACCCGACTGCCGGGTTGGGTTTATCACGCAAGTTCCCGTGTCTTTCGGCCAGAACCTGTCTCCCCTTTTCCAGGCGCGCCCGCATGATGCCGTCCGGGGCTGGAAAGCCAGGCAGCACCACACGCCGCCACTTCCACCCTGCAGGTCCGGGCAACCCCTGTCCTTTCCAAGGATCAGGCCGCGGGCGAATAAAAAAAGGCCGCGGCGTATCGGCCGCGGCCCCTGAAGGTGACTTGATCAATAGGTTTCCTGGAGTTCGATGTTCTTGTAGCGTTTCATGCCGGTGCCAGCAGGGATCAGTTTGCCGATGATGACATTCTCCTTCAGTCCCTCCAGCGGGTCAATCTTGCCCTTGATGGCGGCCTCGGTGAGCACACGGGTGGTCTCCTGGAAGGAGGCGGCGGAAAGGAAAGAATCCGTGGCCAGAGAGGCTTTGGTGATACCCAGCAGCACGCGCTTGGCAGTGGCGGGGCGGCCGCCTTCCTTCATGGTCTGGGAGTTGGCATTTTCAAACTGGAAGATGTCCACCATTGAGCCGGGGAGGAGTTTGGTATCACCCGCGTCCTCCACCCGAACTTTCCTGAGCATCTGGCGCACGATGATCTCAATGTGCTTGTCTGCGATGCCCACGCCCTGGGAGTGATAGACGCTGAGCACCTCGCTTAGCAGATACTCCTGGACCGCCTTGACACCCAGGATGCGCAGCAGGTGGTGGGGGTTGAACGAGCCTTCGATCAGCTCGTGCCCGGCTTCCACATGCTCACCTTCCTCCACCTTGATACGCGCGCCGTAGTGGATGGGATAACTCTTCTTCTCCTCGGGGTTGTGGTCGCTGGTGATGACGATCTCCCGGCGTTTTTTTGTGGTGGTGAAGGAGACGGTGCCGCTCAGGTCAGCCAGTGTGGCTTCGCGCTTGGGCTTGCGGGCCTCAAAGAGCTCCTCAACCCGGGGCAGGCCCTGGGTGATGTCCTCCGCCGAGGCGACGCCGCCTGTGTGGAAGGTACGCATGGTCAGCTGTGTGCCCGGTTCGCCGATGGACTGGGCAGCGATGATCCCCACCGCTTCGCCGATGTCCACCAGCCCGCCCCGGGCCAGGTTGGTGCCATAGCACTTGGCGCAGACACCGCTCTGGCAGTGGCAGGTGAGCACGGAGCGCACCATGGTTTTGATGATGCCGGCCTGGGATATGCGCCGGGCCAGGCTTTGGGAGATAAGCTGGTTAGCCTGGCAGAGCAGCTCGCCGGTGACAGGGTGTAAAATATCCTCCGCCGCCACGCGGCCGCTGATGCGGTCCTCCAGGGATTCAATTTCGCTCAAGGGCTGCAATGTGATGCCACGGATCTTCTCGCCCCGGTTTTCAAAGCAGTCCACTTCCCTGACAATCACCTCCTGGCTGACATCGACCAGCCTTCGGGTGAGGTAGCCGGAGTCCGCCGTTCTCAGCGCGGTGTCCGCCAGGGACTTCCGGCTGCCGTGGGAGGACATGAAGAACTCAAGGACGGTCAGGCCTTCCCGGAAGTTGGAGCGGATGGGCAGTTCGATGGTTTTCCCTGAGGGAGAGGCCATCAGGCCGCGCATGCCCGCAAGCTGGGATACCTGGCCCACGGAGCCGCGGGCGCCGGAATTGGTCATCATGAAGATGGGATTGTCTTTTTTCAGAACCCCCATCACTTTGCCCTTCAACTCATTGGTGGTTTCGCCCCAGACCTCGATGACGGACTTGTAGCGCTCGTCCTCGCTCATCAGGCCCCGGCGGTACCTGGCGTCGATTCCCCGCACCTGCTCATCAGCCTTCGCCAGAAGCTCGGCCTTTACCGGCGGCACCACAATGTCAGAAATCGATACCGTGATCGCGCCCCGGGTGGAGTAGGCATAACCCAGGCGCTTGATGTCATCCAGGACTTTGGCGCACACATTGACCCCATGCACGTGGAAGCAGTAATCCACCACGCGGCCCAGGTCCTTCTTCACCACTTCCTTATCCACCTCAAGCCTGAACATGTCGTCCATGCTCTCCCGGGGCTGGAAGCCCAGGTCCTGGGGAATGGCGGCGTTGAAGATCAGGCGGCCCAGGGTGCAGTCGATGAGCCGGCGCTCAGTCTTCCCGCCAAAGCTGCGGGCCACCCGCACCTTAATGGGGGCATGCAGGGTGATTTCCCGGGCCTGGTAAGCCATCTCGGCTTCATCCATGGAGGAGAAGACACGGCCGGCACCCTGCGCGTTTTCATCTTTGAGCGTCAGGTAGTGGCAGCCGATAACCATGTCCTGGGAGGGGGTAATGACCGGGCGCCCGTCCTGGGGCTTCATGATGTTGTTGGCTGCCAGCATCAGGTACCGGGCTTCAGCCTGGGCCTCGCTGGAGAGCGGCACATGGACCGCCATCTGGTCACCGTCAAAGTCGGCGTTGTAGGCGGTGCAGACCAGCGGATGGAGCTTGATAGCCTTGCCTTCCACCAGCACCGGCTCAAAGGCCTGGATGCCCAGGCGGTGGAGTGTGGGGGCACGGTTTAGGAGCACCGGGTGCTCGTGGATCACCTCTTCCAGGATGTCCCACACCTCGGTACGCACCTTTTCAACCGCGCGCTTGGCGGACTTTACGTTGTTGGAGATGCCAAGGCTCACCAGCCGCTCCATGACAAAGGGCTTGAAGAGCTCCAGCGCCATCTCCTTGGGCAGGCCGCACTGGTGGAGTTTCAATTCCGGGCCCACCACAATGACCGAACGGCCGGAATAGTCCACGCGTTTGCCCAGCAGATTCTGGCGGAAACGGCCCTGCTTGCCGCGCAGCAGGTCGCTTAGGGACTTCAGCGGGCGGTTGCCGGGGCCCGTGACGGCGCGGCCACGGCGGCCGTTGTCAATGAGGGCGTCCACGGATTCCTGAAGCATGCGCTTTTCATTTCTGACGATAATATCCGGCGTTCCCATCTCCAGCATCCGCTTGAGGCGGTTGTTGCGGTTGATGACGCGGCGGTAGAGGTCATTCAGGTCGCTGGTGGCAAAACGCCCGCCGTCCAGCTGCACCATGGGCCTAAGGTCCGGCGGGATGACGGGAAGCGCCTCCAGGATCATCCATTCGGGCTTGTTCTGGCTTTGCAGGAAAGCTTCCACCACTTCCAGCCTTTTGATGGCGTGGGAGCGCTTCTGCCCCTCGGTTTCCTTGTCCTTTTCCTTTTCGGCCAGGATAGCGATTTCTTCCTTGAGAGCCTGGCTGATGGCCGCCAGATCCAGTTCCTGAAGCAGGACCTTGATGGCCTCGGCGCCGATGCCCGCGCGGAAACTGCCCCGCTCCTCCGGGAGCTTGGCCATCAGCTGGCGGTAAGCGGTGTCAGAGATGAGGGCGTATTTCTCAGTCTTGGTTTCGTCGGTGTTGCCGGGATCGATGACGATGTAGGACGCGAAGTACAGCACCTTTTCAAGGTTCCGCGGGCTTACGTCAAGCAGGAGCCCCATGCGGCTGGGGATGCCTTTGAAATACCAGATGTGGCTTACCGGGGCCGCCAGTTCAATGTGGCCCATGCGCTCCCGGCGCACTTTGCTCCTTGTAACCTGCACGCCGCACTTGTCGCAGATTTTTTCCTTGTCGCGGTATTTGATGCGTTTGTATTTGCCGCAGGAGCACTCCCAGTCCTTCACAGGCCCAAAGATGCGCTCGCAGAACAGGCCGCCGCGCTCGGGCTTGAGCGTGCGGTAGTTGATGGTTTCAGGCTTGGTGACTTCGCCGTGGGACCAGTCGCGTATTTCGGCGGGCGACGCCATGCCGATCTGGATGGAGTCCAGGTTGGTTAATTCAAACATGCTCTATATCTCCTTAAGGGGCGTGCCCTGTCACTCGATGTCGTCGTCGTCAAAATCCAGTTCCAGGTCATCATCCAGATCATCAATGGCAGCGTCATCGCTGCCGTCATCCTCATCGTTTTCATCATTGCCCTTGGTGCGGCTGTCCTCTTCACCGGCCAGGGTGAGGTCATCCAGCACCTGGCTGAAGCTGTCGTCGATCTCCTCCAGTGTGATTTCCCCCTCGTCGCCGGTTTCGCCCTTCAGGGCGCCGGGGAGGGCGGGCATGGGCTCGTCTTCCTCAAATTCCTTGATGACGATCTGCTCCCGGTCATCGCTCCAGACCTTGATGTCCAGGCTTAAAGCCTGCAATTCCTTGATCAAAACCTTGAAACTCTCGGGAATTCCGGGGGTGGGGATGGCGTTGGCCTTGACGATGGCCTCGTAGGCTTTCACGCGGCCCACCACATCATCTGACTTGACGGTGAGGATCTCCTGCAGGGTGTTGGCGGCGCCGTAAGCCTCCAGCGCCCAGACCTCCATCTCACCAAAGCGCTGGCCGCCGAACTGGGCTTTGCCGCCCAGGGGCTGCTGGGTCACCAGGGAGTAGGGGCCGGTGGAGCGGGCATGCATCTTGTCATCCACCAGGTGGTGGAGCTTCAGATAGTACATGTAGCCCACAGTCACCTTGTTTTCAAAGGGTTCGCCTGTGCGCCCGTCATACAGGACGGACTTGCCGTCAGGGCTCAGGCCTGCCTGGATTAGGGTGTCCTCGATATCCTTCTCATTGGCGCCGTCAAACACCGGGGTGGCGATGTGCCAGCCCAGTTTCTTGGCGGCCAGGCCCAGATGAACTTCCAGCACCTGGCCCAGGTTCATGCGGGAAGGGACGCCCATGGGATTGAGCACGATATCAAGGGGCGTGCCATCGGGCAGGAAAGGCATATCCGCCGCCGGCATAATGCGGGAGACAACGCCTTTGTTGCCGTGGCGGCCGGCCATTTTGTCGCCCACTGAAATTTTGCGTTTTTGCGCGATATACACGCGCACCATCTGGTTGACACCGGGGGACAGTTCGTCCTTGTTTTCCCGGGTGAAGAGTTTCACATCCACCACGATGCCGCTCTCGCCGTGGGGCACCTTCAGGGACGTATCCCGGACTTCCCGGGCCTTTTCGCCGAAGATGGCGCGCAGCAGGCGTTCTTCAGCGGTCAGTTCCGTTTCGCCCTTGGGCGTGACTTTACCCACCAGGATATCCCCGGCGCGCACTTCAGCGCCAATGCGGATGATGCCGAACTCGTCCAGGTCCTTGAGGGCTTCCTCACCTACATTGGGGATATCCCGGGTGATTTCCTCCGGGCCCAGCTTGGTTTCCCGGGCTTCGGACTCGTGCTCCTCGATGTGGATGGAGGTGTAAATGTCGTCGCGCACCAGTTTTTCACTGATAAGGACGGCATCCTCAAAGTTATAGCCTTCCCAGGTCATAAACCCGATAAGCA
>JAAYJP010000177.1 GCA_012522875.1 Clostridiales bacterium
AGCCCTGTTGATGTGAGTCAAATCGGGAATCAGGAGCAAAATCTGCAGGATGCCCGCAGCCAATGCGATAAAACCTACAAAGCGCTGGCTCTTCAGCAAATAATGGCTTTCATATGCCTGGCGCAAGCTGCCACCGCTGTTCGGCTCATCTGCAGGCTTGAAAAGGGTCAAATTCATGTCAGCCTCCTCTGTGCCATTATATCATCAGTTTCGCCTTCAGTCCTTTTCCAGCCGGAAAATATGTGGCAGCGGCATTGGTGAAGGCATCCCCTTGTTGGCCCGCCGCGCGCTGACAGGAGCTGGCTAAGCGCTCCGGCGCGACGCGATATCATCACATTCATCTTTCGAGCCCCGCTATTAGGCTTTACGCCTGATTCTGTTCTCTCTTCCCCGCATCGCCTTTTCGCTCCCCTTCACCAACCCGAGCATCAGGACATGGATCGTTTTTGGGTGATTGCAGGGCCATTCCCTGTGGGCTGGTCCCTGGCTCGCCGAGCCTGCCCGCTCTTTCTTCGATCGGAGTGCCAAATTCCCACACTTTATGCCAAAAACAAACGATATCACCGGAATGGTTCTTGCTTTTGGTATCTGCTCAATGCCCCGTCAGGGGCAAATGGATCCTGCTTTGTTGCCTGCTGTGATTCCCGGGGATTTCTTCGGGTCCTCTTGAGCATTGTAATGCAACACAATTCGTTTGAAAACCTTTCCATGCGCTGTGCCATGCATGGACCATGCCTGCCATGAATCGGAGAAGTCCCTGCCATGAGCAGCGTGCTTCGCCCTGATACAAAAAAATATGGCAAAAAGGGCCCCTGGCTTTTTGTTGTTGGGGGAGCCTTTCAGTTTTCCGGCCTGTTTGGCTTGGTTAGAATCAAAACCCGCTCATTGACGCATCAATACGTCTTTTAAGCGGGTGATGGGTGCGGTGATCGCAGGAATGATAATGGGCCGGAAAAAGGGCGGTTGTGCTTCCGGTTGCTCTGCCTGCCAGGGCTGCCCCAGGATGAACACAGGGCAGGCACGGCCGGAATAACACCTTGCCAGAGCCCCTTTGCCGCAGATTACGCGGCATCCTCTTCCCCCAGGGGCTTCACCGTTGTGACAATTCCCTGTCCAGCATGCGCAGGCCTCTGCCGGTTTCACAGCCAATAAGCTCGAACCGGTCGATGAGCTTTTGTGCGCTGGCTTCCTCTTCCGCCTGTTCCATGATAAACCAGTCAAGGAATTCGACTGTCAAATGATCCTTCACCTCAAGCGCTTTTCCATAGATGGTTTCTATGGACGCCGTGATGTATTGCTCATGTTTAAGCGCCGCATGAAGCGGGTCACCGCAGTCATTCAATGAAGTGTTGGGTTTTTCGATCGCGCCCAGGGCCACAGGATGGCCTGAGCGAATGAGAAAGCTCCGTATTTTCATGGCATGCTGATACTCTTCTGCAGCCTGAACCATGTACCAGTGGGCAAATCCGGAGAGTTTCCTGCCCTCATAGAAGTTGGCAAAAGCCATATAGAGATACCCTGAATACAGCTCCTTGTTGATTTGCTCCACCAGCATTATGGCGGTTTCCTGATGTATCACTTTGGTTCCTCCTTCATCATCTTCAGTACGAAGTGGGGCTGGGGCACAGTCGGTTCAACACTGCAATGGCTTCTATCTCCAAAACCGCGCCTTTGGGCAGGCCTGCCACCTGAATGCAGGAACGCGCAGGCTTGTGTTCACCAAAGAAATGCGCATAAGCCGCGTTCATCTCCTGAAAATCGTTCATATCCGTGATAAACACAAGGCATTTGACAATGTCTTCTTTCTTTCCGCCGCCGGCTTTGGCAATCGACACCACATGGTTCAGCGATGCATTTGTGGCTTCAGTGATATTGGGCGCAAGGACGCCATCCTTCAGCGGAAGCTGCCCCGAAACATAAATTGTCCTTCCGGCGCAGATCCCTTGCGAATAAGGCCCTGCCGCAGCCGGAGCGGCATCCGTTTTCAGATACTTCATGTGAAAACGCCTTTCCCGAGTGTATCTGCGATGAAGGCCGGATGATGCGGTGCCCGTTCCGCTACGGCATTCATTGCGCGTGATGATGGTCCTGGCAGACATCTCCCGAAGATGTCAGTTCGCCCCGGCTATACGCTTGAGCGGCTTTCAGGGCGTCCCCTTTGGCGCCAGTAACGACCTTGATGTTCCGTTGGCAGAATATTTCCACCGCTCCACCGCCCATGCCTCCGGCAATGATGACCTGAACCCCCAGATCCCCCAGATAGTTGGGCAGAAAACCGGGCTTGTGCCCGGGATTTGGGATGCTTTTGGCCAAGCCGTTCTCATCGTCCAGAATCAGGAACACCTCACAGTGTCCAAAGTGTTCGGCCACCTGGCCATTCAGCGCCGCGACAGCGATTTTCATGCTGCTCCTCCTCCTATTTCTCCTATCATTTTAGCCGCTGGCATCAGCCAACCACCCTTGATATCCTCTATACGGCCCTGGTCACAGGCCAGCGAAATCTCAGGATCGATGGGCAGCCTGGCCAGAAGGGGCAGGCCAAACTCTTCTGCCGCTTCCAACGCGCCATTCCCACCAAAGATTTTGTATTCTTTCCCGTTATCCGGGCAAAGGAAGTAGGACATATTCTCCACCACCCCAAGAATAGGCACCTTCATCATCCGCGCCATTTTGACCGCTTTCCCCACAATCATCCCAACCAGTTCCTGGGGTGAGGTCACCACGATGACGCCATCCAATGGCAGAGACTGAAAAACCGTCAGCGGTACATCCCCGGTGCCGGGGGGCATGTCGATAAACATCACGTCCACTTCATGCCACAGGACATCGCTGTAGAACTGCTTAACTGTGCCTGCCAGGATTGGCCCCCGCCAGATGACCGGATCGGAGTCGTTTTCCAGCAGCAGGTTCACAGAGATGATCTGAACGCCATCGCGGCTGAATATCGGCAGGATATGGGATTGATCCCCCAGGGCTTTCCCCCGGATACCAAAGGCGCGGGGAATGGAGGGCCCGGTTATATCCGCGTCCAAAATGGCTGTACGCATACCCAGGCGGTTCGCGCAGACTGCTAACAGGCTGGTGACCAGGGATTTGCCAACGCCGCCCTTGCCGCTGACCACGCCGATTACACGGCTCACCCGGCTTTCAGGGCTCAGATGGGCCTTCAGGTCCTGCGGGGCCTTCCGGTCCTCACAGTTCTGGGAGCAACTTCCGCAGTTGTTGTCGCAGTTCTCGCTCATGATAGGTGTTTTCTCCTTCTACAAGTTGATTGTTTGCCCGCCTGATAGGTAATGGAGCCTCTCCCCCAGCTTCTCCTTCAGCGCTTCGTAGGCAGGCAGCCCTGTGCAATGGCAGGTGTATGCCACAGCGCCGGTTTGCGCCAAAACCTCCACGGTCCGGTCAATCTCCGCATCCTCCGCCCGGCCGAAGCGATGGGAGTGCAGGTGGAATCCGCCGATAATCATGTCCGGAGCGCGTTTTGTCTCATCCTGATAATGCCTCAGAATATTGGAAATGCCGTGGTGTGAGCAGCCCGTGAGCAGCAGCGTCTTGCCCCCGTTACGGATTTCCGCAATTTGCTCATGGCTGAAGGTGTCCGGGAGCATCTCATCCCCTTGCCGCATCATCAGGCCACGGTTTGTAGCGGGGATGGGTTCCCGGGCCTGGATATCCGAATACAGCGTGATACCTGGAGCAATACGCATCCCGTTGTGTGTGATGGTCAGGCGCGGATGGCCTTTGATTGCTTCTGGCAGGCCAATGTAGTCCACATCCCCGTTTTCCCTTACCGCGCAGGTTGCTCCAAGCGCCTCCTCCCGTAAAAAAATCCTCGCCCGGCTGTTTGCCTCCAGGAATGCCGGCAGGCCGCCGCCATGGTCGTAATGGCCATGTGAAAGGATCAGGTGCGTAACCTCTGCCAGTTCCAGGCCCAGCTTCTTCGCATTTTCCACGAACAAGCCACCGCATCCCGCATCAAACAGAATGACGGCTTCCGGCATTTGGATAAGAATGCTCAGCCCATGTTCGGCGCCAAGTTCCTCAGACACCGCGGTGTTTTCAACCAGTACTGTGATTGTCATTCTTTGCGTCCTCCAAAGCTGGGAAATTTTTTTTATTCATTGGGAGCATTCAAATCGCCTCTCTCAAATAAGGCAGCGCAGCCTCCCAGATAAATGCTAAAAAACGATACTAATGGCTGCGTTGTGTGATCACGGGAAGCAACCTGCGGTACACCTCTGCTGCCGCATTGCCGCTTGGGCATTGGATATCCGCAATGGTCACGCCACGGTTCACGGCAACGACCGCCAGCGGGTCATACGGGATGCAGCCCACAAAGAAAAGCCCTTCCCGTTTACAGTATTCCTGGATTTGCCGTGTCCTGGCAGGGTTGATGTCCGCCTTGTTGACACATACAGCCACCTGGGTGCCAAAGCCACGCGCTGTCTTGACGATACGCTCCAGGTCGCTGATGCCAGACAGGGAAGGCTCCGCTACGATGAGCGTGACATCCGCCCCGCTGAGCGTGGCGATGACCGGGCAGCCAATGCCGGGGGAACCATCGACAACCGAAAAAGGGATATCCCCTTCCACAACCGCGTTCATCCGTTTCTTCACCTGGCTGACCAGAAGGCCCGAGGTTCCGCTGCCCATTTTCAGTTCCGCAGTGGAAAACACCGCGTTCTCCTTCTTATACAATGTCATGTTCCCGGCATGGTGAGGTTTCATGTGAATCGCGCCCACAGAGCAAACCAGCGCGCACACCCCGCAGCCCTCGCAGGAATGATCATTCACCCGGTATGGGCCACCGGGGATAATTGCGTCAAACCTGCAGATCGAATGGCATTCTCCGCAGGAGACGCAGAGCGCCGGATCAATGTCTGCCAGCGGAAGCGCGTAGTAGGGTTCATCATCGCGCAAAGGGTAGGCAACATTCACCAGATGCAAATTGGGCGCGTCCACATCGCAGTCAGCGCAGGCGCGTGTTTCGGACAACCGGATAAAAGCGCCTGCCACGGTGGTCTTGCCGGTCCCCCCTTTTCCGCTAAGAATGACCAACTGCCGCATCGCAGGCCTCCTTATCAATCCTCAACAGCAGTGCCTGGAACATCTCCCGGTAACCTTTATCTTCCCGGACTGCGATCTGCGCATTTGAGTTCAGCAGGCCAAGCCGTTCATCAAAAGGAATCCTTGCCAGGATTGGGACTCCGTGATGAAGGCAATAATCCCGCGAGGGATCCTCTCCCGGCTGGCACTTGTTGAGGACGGCACCGCAGGGCTTATTATACAGCCGGAGCAGTTCATGCACCATGTTGAGGTTGTGCGCGCCAAAGCGGGTCGGCTCAGCTACCAGCACACAGTAATCCGCGTCCCTGATGCTTTCTGAAACCATGCAGGAACTGCCGGGCGGGCAGTCGATGAATACGCTGCACCCTGAACCGGCCTGGGTAAGAAGGGACTTGACGATCGAAACGCCCGTGGCTTCACCTGGTTTAAGAAAGCCAGAGATCACCCGTACACCGGCGGAAGTCCCCCCTTTTATTTCGCCGATTTCACGATCGGCTTCACACAGTGCCTGATTCGGGCAAACCATCATGCAGCCGCCGCAGCCATGGCAAAGCGCCTCAAAAAGGATAAGCTGCCCATTTGCCCAGGCCAAGGCGCTGAAGGCGCAGAAATCAACACATTTCCTGCAACCATTGCACACTGCCGGATCCACCTGGGGCAGAGGAACATGGATCGTCCGGCTGTATTGCCACGCCGGCCGGAAAAACAGGTGTCCGTTGGGTTCCTCCACGTCACAGTCAATGTAGACCGCGGAAGGCGCGACGCTTGCCAGGTTAACCGCCAGGAAGGTCTTTCCCGTGCCGCCCTTTCCGCTGAGGAAGGCTATTGTTTTGCCCTTCATCCCTCAGTGACCGTGGTATCCTTCATGGATATCCCGGAGTTCTTCCAGTTCATTATCCCTGAAAGCCTTGAGATTCTCCATCGCGCTCAGGCCTGGATCGGTCTTGTATATCCTAAGACCGGCAGCGGCAAGGACCTTGGCCGCGTTGTTCCCGCACTGAGGGGTGAGCAGCATTTCGGCGCCGCTGTCCACAATGGCCTGGGCAGCCTGGATACCCGCCCCCCCGGTGCTCCCCATGGCCGCGTTTTCCAATATTTTATACTGACCCGTTTCGTCATCATACATCAGGAAATGTGCCGCCCGCCCAAACGATGTGGCAACAGCGGGATTTTGGCCCTTCCCTGACACAGGGATTGCAATGATCATGGTGCTTCCTCCTTCCAGATTCCCAGCGAAACACTTGGCCTGTTTCTTCCCGGCCTGTGGCGGTTGCAGATGTCCCGGCGGCAGGACATCCGTCCTGCTGGTTACCGTGCAGTTCGTATTTGCCCCCCGAAATGCCCAAGGGGACACCGTCCACCAGGGTTCTGGCCGCTTTTTTCGCCCTGTCAAACCATCGCCTGCATCGTGGTGCGCCCAGCTGCCATCTCCAGGGCACGCTTCCTGGGTGGGGTTCCTTGGGTCCATGAGGCGGATGGTTAATGCCCATCCACTGCCATGATCACCTCTTCTGCCGCTGCGCCCCGGTGATCCAAAGGCCCGGCTCGCTTGCTTTGGGACAGGCATCAGGCATTGCGTCCCCTTATCGGCCGGGCCACATGTGCACCACCATGCCTGCAGGTGTATGGCACAACGCAAAAACCTTCTTCCCTGGATTCATGGATGATCCGGGGCAGCCAACTTCCGCCCCGGCGGATTATCCGTCCCTTTACAGGGTTTCCAGGCGCTTATCAAGGGCTTCAATGTGCCGTTTCAGCGCGTTCCTGCGCTCTTCCAGGATTTGTTTCATGCCTTCCGGGTCTGTTTCCTCCCCCGTCCAGGCTCCAAAACCAGAGCCATAAGCTGGGCCAAAACCCCTTCCATAGCCCATTCCACAACCATATCCGCGTCCG
>JAAYJP010000178.1 GCA_012522875.1 Clostridiales bacterium
CCGAAGTCTCAACGATAAACTGCATGCGTATTTCCTCGCTTTCTTTTGCCTTCAGTATAACCCCTTTGCCTTAAGGGCGCAAGATTATCAGGCTCCCCTAAACAACCCCCTGGGCCATCATGGCATCGGCTACCTGCAGGAAGCCTGACACATTGGCACCAAGGATAAAGTCCCCGGCTTTCCCATACCGCGCAGCGGTATGGGCGACCCGGTGGTAAATGCGGTCCATGACAGCCTGCAGTTCCCGGTCCACCTTGTCAAAGGTCCAGCTCGTGAAACCTGCGTTTTGGGCCATCTCCAGGGCGCTGACCGCCACACCTCCCGCGTTGGCAGCTTTTCCGGGCATAAACAGAACCCCCGCATCCTGAAAGGCGCGGGATGCCCCAAGGGTGGCGGGCATGTTGGCTCCCTCGGCTACGGCCTTCACACCGCTTCGGATGAGGGCGGTTGCCGCCCCCTCGCCCAGCTCGTTCTGGGTGGCGCAGGGCAGTGCCAGGTCACAGGCTATGTGCCAAATGCCACAGGCTCCCGGGTGGAATTTCCCCCGTCCCGCACGAATGGGATACTCACTGATCCTGGCACGTTCTGTAAGCTTCAGGTTCTTGATGCAGGACAGGTCAATACCTTCCTCGTCCAGAACAAAACCTTCGGAATCACTCATAGCAATCACATGAACGCCCATCTGCGCGGCCTTCTCCGCAGCAAAGATGGCCACATTTCCCGAGCCGCTTATCACCGCCCGCATTCCTTCCGGATTAAGGCTATGGTTATCCAGCATCGTCTTTACCAGATACATCAACCCATAGCCGGTTGCCTCCGTGCGAGCCTGCGAGCCGCCATAGCCCATCCCTTTTCCGGTCATCGCCCCTTCATAGCGGGCAACCAGGCGCTTGTACTGGCCAAACAGAAATCCAATTTCCCGGGCGCCCACTCCGATGTCCCCTGCGGGAATATCCAATCTGGGCCCGATGTGGCGGACAAGCTCCGTCATAAAGCTCTGGCAGAAGCGCATCACCTCGCCATCGGACTTCCCCCTGGGATTAAAGTCAGCGCCTCCCTTGGCTCCGCCAATGGGCAATCCTGTCAGGCTGTTTTTAAGTGTCTGCTCCAGCGCCAGGAATTTGAGCATGCCCAGCGTCACGCTGGGATGAAAACGCAGGCCGCCTTTATAGGGCCCGATGGCAGAGGAGAACTGCACCCGATAGCCCCGGTTGACCCGCACATGCCCCGTATCGTCCACCCAGGGCACCCGAAACAGGACCGCGCGTTCCGGCTCCACAAAGCGCTCAAGCAACGCGGCATCCCTATACGCCGGATGGCGCTCAAACACAGCCGCCAGGGAGGGCAGGATCTCCTCAGCCGCCTGCAGGAACTCCGGTTGGTGGGGATACCTGTCCCTTAAATCATCAAGCACCGAGGCGATATAACTGTTCATGCTTTTGCCCCTTTTGCGCCGCTCAGCTGTGCCGAGATAGCACCGGAAATAATCTCTGAATCATAGCCCGTGATGTTTGCGTCCTTGTCCTCCCAGGCTTTCATGGCATAACCCACCATACGGTCTATCAGGTGGCGGTACTTAAGCCCTCCGCCGGTCTTCTCCCACAGGTAGAAAGCCATGGAGCCCGGGATGGTGTTGATCTCGGTGACATAAATTTGGCGGGTGGCCCGGTCGATCATAAAGTCTACCCGCACTACGCCCTTGCAGTCCAGCGCCCAGAAGATATCCCGGGAGAACTGCTGCACCAGCGCCGTTTCCTCCTGGCTGA
>JAAYJP010000179.1 GCA_012522875.1 Clostridiales bacterium
GGGGGCGTTTTGCTGCACCGCGCACTTGATGAGCTCCCGTGCCTTCAGGGCGTCATAGGCTTCCTTCACGGTCTGGGGGGTGATGCCCTGCACGCCCACATAGAGGATGGTGTCAAGGCCGTTGGCCATGGCGCGAAGCGCCGCGCGCTGTTTTGGAGTGATTTCTGTCATCTTGTTCCTTCCTGCCCCTTAAGGCTGATCCAGTAACGTTCAAAACGGCTGCCGTCCTCACGCGTCACCACGCGTTCAAATTCGCCGCCGTTTTTAATGATGGTGCGGCGGGAAGCGGTGTTGTCCTCAAGGCAGGTGAGCAACACGGGGTCGATTCCCAGTTTTTGGCATTCCACCAGGCCCAGGCGCAATTGCTCCTCAGCGTAGCCCTTGCGCCGCTGGGCCGGCCTGATGGCATAGCCGATGTGTCCGCCATAAAGGCTCAAATAGCTGTTCAGGCTGTGCCGGATATTGATGATCCCCACCAAAGTGTCATCACAACCCCTGACGCAGAGGAAAACGCTGTCCGGCACCAGCCCCTCCGGGCAGGTCTCAGGCCTGCTTTTTCTTTTGAGCAGGTCCAGCCATTGGGGCACCGTCAGTTCGTCCAGGCCGCCCACGCCGTAGAGGTGACGCCCATCCGCCGCCCAGATCTCCTCCCGGTAATCCAGGATCTGTCCTTCATAGGCCAGGCTGGGGGCTATGAGGCAAAGCCCCGGCTTACTCGACAAAGTCAAATTCCGTCTCCCCCATGCGCACAGTGTCCCCCTCCCGGGCACCCATTTCCCGCAGGCGCCCGATAACCCCGGAGGCTCTCAAGGTCCTGTGGAACCAGCGCATGCTCTCAAAATCGTCAAAGTTGACCGCCAACAGCAGGCTGTCCATGGAGTTCCCGCTGACCAGGAATGCCCCGTCCCTGTCCCGGCCGACCTCCCAGCCCCTCAGGCGTTCCTCCTCCAGGAAGGGTTCCTCCTGCACAGGGGCAGCCGGCGGAAGCTTGGCCAGTTCAGCTGTCACAGCGTCCATCAGGCCACCCATCCCCTCCCCGGTGGCGGCGCTGACAGGGAATACCTGCCGCCCACCCGCCAAAACCCGGATACCCTCCAGGCGCCCGGCGCTCTCCGGCAGGTCCATCTTGTTGGCCACCACGATGCGCACCCGGTCCTCCAGGCCGCCATAGCGGGCCAGCTCATTGTCAATGGTCTTCAGGTCGTCACCCGGTTCCCGGCCCTCCTGGCCTGAGGCGTCCACCACCTGGAGCAGTATCCGGGTCCTTTCCACATGCCTCAGGAAGGCAAAGCCCAGGCCCGCTCCTTCGCTTGCCCCCTCAATCAGCCCTGGGATATCGGCGATGGCAAAATCCGTGCCTTTATGGCTGGCGATGCCCAGGTTGGGCGTCAGCGTGGTAAACGGATAGTCCGCGACCTTGGGGCGGGCTGCGGTGACACGGGCCAGGAGGCTGCTCTTTCCCGCATTGGGATAGCCCACCAGCCCCACATCAGCCATGGTACGCAGCTCCAGCACAAACTCATGCCAGCGTGTCTTGATGCCAGGCTTGGAAAATGAGGGGGCCTGCCTGGTAGGGGTTGCGAAGTGGGCGTTCCCCCAGCCGCCCCGGCCCCCCTGCAGCAGCACCCGGCGCTGCCCCGGCTCAAACATATCTGCCACCACGGCGCCCGTGTCCATCAGCTTCACCAGGGTCCCCACCGGCACCTTGATGACCAGATCTTCCCCGGACTTGCCGGAGCGGCGGCCCGAGCTGCCCTGCATCCCGTTTTCCGCCTGATGCTTGCGCTGGTAACGGAAGTCCAGCAGCGTGTGCAGGTTGTGGTCCGCCAAAAGCACCACATCCCCGCCCTTGCCGCCGTCCCCGCCATCAGGCCCGCCTTTCTGCACATATTTCTCCCGGTGAAAGGAGACCGCGCCGTTGCCGCCGTCCCCGGCTTTGAGCTGAATCGGCGCCCTGTCCACAAACGATGCCATCTAAAATCCTCCAGTCCGGGCCCAATATACCATGTTCCGGGCTTTGGCGTAAATGTCCGGGGCGAAAAAGCGGGAAGGCGGGCCAAAAGGCCCGCCTTCCCGGAAGCTGCCCGGGGCTCAGGGTGCCGCAGTCGGCAGTGGCGCGGTAAGCCTTAAGAGCATCTGGGCGAGGGAACTGGCCAGCGTCTGCTGCACCTGCGCGCCCAGGGCGTCCAATTGCGCCTGGGTCATGGCATCCACCCGGGTGAGGCCGCTCAAGGCTACATCGGGAATCTGCCAGGGCGGTGCGGAGGTGCCGTCGATGGCGGCGGTGAGCAAGCCATCGGTCTGCTGGTCCTGCCAGGTGAGGGTGCCTTTGAAGGAGGTGGCGGAGTTGGTCCGCTCCCCGCTCTCCAGGCGCATGCGAAGCTGGAAGGACTGGGGCGCGGCGGCTTCCTCCCCTTGGGGGTTGATGACCAGGGTGATCTCATCCTCCCGGCTGCTTCGCCGGGTAGCCGGGTCCACTGTCTCCTCCCCGGGACTGACAAACAGGTTGAAGTTGTATGCCACCGCGGCTGCCGGGGTTTGCTCCCCCTCCACGGTGAAGCCCGGCTGCCCCGCTTCCGGGGTGAAGGTGTAACTGCCGGTATAGGCCTTGCTTTCCGGCGCGTCAGCCAGGCTGCCGCCGGAATAGGTGAGCAGGTGGACGGCGCCGGTGCTGTTCGCCTTGTTTTCCGGCCGCATGTCCAGCCGCCAGGTATTTGCCTGGGCTGCGTCCGCGTTCAGGTTGGATTCATGCGTCAGCTTTTCGATGCCCCGTGCGCCGCCCAGGGGCAGCACCAGCCGGCTTTCCACCAGCTTTGCCTCCTGGTCAAAAACACGGGTGGATTCAATGTTGCCGTCAATTTCAAGCCCATCCAGGGAAGTGAAGAAGCTGTTCATCATGCCGGGCTGGAGATAGGCCGCCGCCTGGCGGCTGTCCATCTCCTGGCTTAAGAGGGCAAGCAGCTCGGCGTCGTTGTAGACATCCAGCAGCAGCTGCTTGACCTGGCTCTTCAATGGTTCCGGCGGGATGGAGATATCGATCCTGGTCTGCAGGTTGTTGTCCGCGTCGCGCTGGGTGGCGGTCCGGGTGTAGCCCTGCAGCCACAGGGACAGCTTGGCGGTGAAGGTGTCCAGCTTCCTGCCTGCCGCCGCCTGCCAGGTGGACTCGGCTGTGATCAGATTGAGGATGACCCCCTCAACCGGCGGCCACACCACATCCTGCCCGGTCAGAAGCGCCAGAAGGATGCCCCCGTCCCTGACATCGGCATAGCCGACGCCTGCAAGCAGCGAGGAGGT
The DNA here is from genome assembly GCA_012522875.1 of Clostridiales bacterium. Classification (GTDB taxonomy): domain Bacteria; phylum Bacillota; class Clostridia; order Christensenellales; family Aristaeellaceae; genus UBA6115. The sequence continues at coordinate 3,295 of JAAYJP010000179.1, forward strand.
GAGGGCCTCCCGCTGGGTATCCCTGATGTACTGGAGATCAGCCAGCGGCTGGGTGCCGCGGCTCAGGGTGACCTGAAAGTCTTCCTTGCCCTTGAGCGTGCCCACACCGCTTAAATAACGAATATCCAGTACGCTGCCCTGGGCCAATACGCCCAGCGCCGCGTTGGCTTCGGCGTCAAGCAGTGTCAGGGCTCCGCCGGTCTTTTCGAGGGTGACGGTCATTTTTAAACCCGACCCGTCCTGGACCTGCTTGATGAGCTTTTCATCCAGGGTGTATTCCTGGGCCAGGGTGGGCAGGGCTGCCAGCATCATCAGGGCCGACAGCAGAAGCGACAGCGCTTTTTTCATGGTGTTTCCTCCTTGCTTAGGGTAGAGTGTCCGCGTCTTCCGTTACGGTGAAAGCGCCAGGTCCCCTGTTATGGAGCGGTTCCATGCTGCTCTCCGCAAGGGCGCGGCGCACACGCCCCCAATCGTGCAAAACCAAAAGCCGGGTATCCTCTTGCATTTGAAGCGTTTTTTCCATCAGGTAAGGTACCAGCGCTTCAGCAGCCTGCCTGGCGGCGTATTCCCTTGCCGCCGGGTTGGCTTCCCTCAGGTCCACCCGGGCCTGGGGCGCCTTTTCCGGGGGCGCCGCCCCCGGTCCCGCCACAAGGCGTACCGTCAGGTCGCGAAGCAGGGTTTTTCCCTCGGCTTCCGTCCATTTCAGCGCCCCTGCCGCGCCGCCCGACTCAAGCAGCAAGTCAGGGGCCAGGAGGTGATCCCGCTTGAGGGTGACGCTGCCGCTGTATCGTGCCTGGGCTGTCAGCGTGCCTTTCAGGCGCATCCCGCCGCCTTCCGGCGCCAGGGCCAGGTCCGCCTTGCCTTTCAGGCTGCGCTTGTCTCCCGCCTTTGCCTGGGCCAGGCTGTAATCCCCCTTGACCAGGGACACACCCTCCTTTTGGGAAAATGCCAGGGAAACCAGCGCTTCCAGGCTGTCGCGGCCCCGGGCAGCGGGGAAATTGAACTTGATGTACAAGCCCGTTTGGGCCTGGTAGCCCGCGGTGAACTCCACCTTGCGGGCTTCGCCCAAAACCTCGATCCCTGCCGTCACCTGAAGCCCCAGGTCCCCCCGGGCCTCGTCCAGCAGGCGCCGCAGGGTGAGTTTACCCGTAAACCGGAGGGTGGACAGCGCCTGGGCCGCCGCTTCCCGCCAGGCGGCGGGGAGGCCTGAAGCCCCCTGCTGAACGATTTCCACCAGCCTGGGAAGGGCCGCCTGCCAGACGGCATTGGCTTCTTCAGCGCTCAGGACATAGTTCAGCCGGCTTTCAGCGCGCCCCACCCTTTTGATGGTGGTCCTGGTGGCCTGGCTCTCTTCGAAAGGCTTGAGGCCTTCCAGCAGCGTTTCATACAGGCGTCCGAGGGCTTCGGGAACGCCTGCGGGATCCGGCAGCGCGGGAGCGCCAAAAAGCGTTTGAAGGGGCGGCGCGTCCAAAGTCCCCAGGTATAAAGTGGGGGCCAGCGACCCCGGCACCTCAAGCAGCAGGCTGTTCTCCCCGCCTGTCTGCCGGCTGTCCGCCGCAAGAACCTCCCGCCCGCCGTCAAGCAGGGTGACAGCGCTCCTTCCTTCCCCGGCATACAGCTTCAGGCTTAAGCCGCCAAGCCACTCCTGCATTGCCTCAAGGGATTCCCGGGCCAGATCCGGCCAGGCGGCGATTTCAAGGCGGGCTTCCCCCACAAGGCCGGTGGATTCCGCCAGCACCGGTGAAAGCAGGCATATACCGGCCAGCCCCAGCGCCAGCACCCGGCACAGGCAGCGCCGCATACAGATAAAACGCCTCATTCTTTTGTTTTCATGCATCCTGGTTTTCTCCCCGCGCAGGATCGTTATGCAGGGCGTCATACAGCCGCTGCGCCGCCTCCCGGTTCATCCCCTTGACCTTTTTAAGCTCTTCCACGCTCTGCTCTTTGACCCCTCTGATGCTGCGGAAGGCCGCCAAAAGCGCCCGCCGCCTGGCCGGGCCGATACCCGGCACTTCCTCCAGGCGGGAGCGCACCGTGGCCTTGCTCCTGAGGCTGCGGTGGTGGGTAATGGCAAAGCGGTGCGCCTCATCCCGGATGCGCTGGATCAGGTGCAGCGCCGGGGAATGCCGGTCCAGAAGGATGGGCTCGCCCTCGTTTGGCAGATAGATCTCCTCCATGCGCTTGGCCAGCCCAAACATGGGAACAAAAAGCCCCAGGCTGTCCCGGGCCTCAAGGGCGCTGGCCAGCTGCTCAGGCCCCCCGTCCACCAGGATCAGGTCCGGCATTGGCCAGGGCTTCTCCGGGCCCGCCAGGGAGCGCTTCAGCCTGCGTTCCAGCACCTCGTTCATGCTGGCGAAGTCGTCGATGCCCTCTACCGTCCTGATGCGGAAATGGCGGTATTCCTTTTTCGCCGGTTCTCCGTCCACAAACACCACCATGCTGGCCACCGACTGGGCCCCCTGGGTGTTGGAAATGTCAAAGCCCTCGATGCGCCGGGGCGCTTCCGGCAGGATGAGGGCAGCGGCCAGCTCCCGGCTGGCGCCTATGGTGCGCTCAAAAACCACCTGATCCCGGGCGTTGCGGCGGGCCAAAGCGTCCCTGGCGTTCTCCAGGGCGTTTTCCACCAGCTGCCGCTTGCCCCCGCGCCGGGGAAGGGTGAGGGTGAAGGCGTCCCCCCGCTTGTCCTTAAGCCATGCCTCCAGGACCTCCGCGTCGGCCGCAGCCTGGGCCACCACCTCCCGGGGCGGCTGGCGCCCCTCATAATACTGCTGGATAAAGGCGGAGACGACCTCCCCCAGCGGCTCGGCGCCCTCCCGGGGCAGGGCGAAGGACTCGGCGGAGATCATTTTGCCCCCGCGCACCAAAAGCACCTGGGCCATGGCGTCCAGGCCGTCCTGGGCCGCGGCGATCACATCCTGGTCAACGCCCACCACCTGCTGGGCGTTCTGCCGGGCCATGAGCCCTTCCACATCCCTGATGGCGTCCCTGAGCTCCGCCGCCCGCTCAAACTGCAGTTCCAGCGCCGCCTGCGCCATCTGCCGGTTCAGCTTCTCCACCACCGGCCTGTAGCGCCCCTTGAGGAAGGCCACCGTCTCCTCGGCTACCTGGCGGTATTCCTCCTGCGTGCACTTCTCCCCGCAGGGGCCCAGGCATTGGCCCAGTTCATAGCTCAGGCATGGCCGCTGGGGCCGGGGCAGGGGGAGGTTCAGGTGGCAGGTGCGAACGGGAAACGCCTTGCGCAGCAGCCCCATCACCTGCCGGATGGCCCCGGTGCCGATGTAGGGGCCAAAGTACTTCGCCCCATCGTCCTCCACCCGGCGCGCCACGCCCAGCCTGGGGAAGGGCTCGTTCAGGGTGATGCGGATGTAGGGGTAGTTCTTGTCATCGGTGAGTTTGATGTTGTAATAGGGCCGGTGCAGCTTGATGAGGTTGCTCTCCAGCATCAGCGCTTCCAGTTCACTGGCCGCCAGGATCACCTCCAGGCCATCCACCCGGGCCATGAGCGCCCGCACCTTGGGGGAGGGGATATTGGCGGCGAAATAGCTGCGAACCCGGTTTTGCAGGTTCACAGCCTTGCCCACATAGAGGATCTGCTCCCCCTGCTTGAACAGGTAGCAGCCGGGCGAGGCGGGCAGAAGCGCCAGCTTGTTTTTCAGATCATCAGCCATTGATCAACCGGGTTCCTGGGCTCAGCCATCCAGGCCGCCCTGCCACTGGGCTTTGATCACCGGAATCAGCCGCTGGGCCAACGCCTCGTCCACCGGCTCAAACTCCTCGATTTCCTCGCCGTCTTCCTCCATTACCCGCACCCGCATGACATAGCGGGTGGCCTTGTCCTCCGGCAGCTCCGCCTCATCCTGGGGCCTTAGGAGCACATATTCGTCCCCGTTGTAGTAAAAATACTTCTCCACCACCAGCAGCACCCGGTTGCCGTCCTCATCCGTGCCCTCAATGATGTCCAGGCGTTCTTCCTCTGACATGCTTCCGCCTCCCTTCCGTGGTGCTTTCATTATAAGGTCTTGCGCCAAGGGTGACAACCGCTTTGCTTGACGCGCGCCCGGCCGGCGTGATACCTTGGCTCAAAGTGAGGGGGTGCGATATGCCCAGGCGGACCAGGGCGTGGTTACTGGCGCTTTTCGCGGCGCTTTTTGTCCTGCCCGCAGCCGGGGGCCAGGTCCGGCCCCGCTTTGTGGGGCTGTACTGGCCCGCTTTTCAGGAAGACGTGTTTGAACTCTCCCCGGGCGGAGGCTTCGGGGATTATACGGCCCTGGCTGCCCGGGGCAACCTGCTGGCCTTTATCCGCCGCGAGGCGCCTGACCGGCCGGACAGCAGCCTCAGCCTCTATGACTTGAGCTCAGCCCGGGCGCTTGCCTCCATCCCCCTTGAAGCCACCGGCTGGGTCGACAGCTGGCAGCTGGGTTTCTGGGCGCCGGGGCAGCCCTATACCCTGAACGAGGAAACCCTTGGCCTCACGGCCTATGACCAGGATCTGAAAGAAATCCTGCGCTTTTCCCCGCCTGACGGCTTTGACCTGGCTGCCCCCGACCCCATTGGGCAGGCCCTCTGGTGCGCCGGCTTTGAGGGTTCCGGCCTCACCCGCTTTGACCTGGTGACGGGCGAATCAGCCAGCTATCCCGCGGGGCTCCCGGCAGGCTGGTATTTCTCCCGCTTCCTGGGCGCAAGCCCCCAGGGCGGGGTTTTGTCCCTCTTTTCAAACAATTCTGGCAACCAGGCTTTCTTTTCGGTGGAGCCGTCCGGGGGGGCACGGCTCATGCCCGTCATGGCGGGCTTTACGGCGGCCAACGGCGGCCTGGCCTACGCCACCCATGCCGGGGACGGCCTCTTGATGCCCACGCCTGGAGAGGGGCGTGTGCTGCGCCTTTCCTCCTGGCGGGAGGATGAGTATGTCGCGGGCTTCAGCCAGGGCTTCCTGATCACCCAGGCCTGGGGGGAGGGCCCGGCGCTGAGGCTCATTGACCTGGATCAAGGAGAAGTGTCAGCCCAGCTCCAGATGCCCCCAGGGGATACGCCCCCCGCCTTTGACCTGGTGGCGCTGTCCGACCAGGGCTACGCGGTGCTGTCGGACAACCAGTATGAGTTGAACCGCTTTGGCCTCTACCTCTGGGACTACAGCCTTTCCCCCGCCAGCCAGCCAGCAGGGATCAGGGAGACCACCCTTCCGGCGCTCCGGGAGGAAAATGACGCTCTGGCAAGCGCTATCGGGGAGAAGCACGGCATACAGATCCATATCCGCCAGGCGGGCGCGCGCTTTGTGAATGATACCTATTACGGGAATGTTCTGGATGAGGAGCCGGCGCTGACCCGTGCCCTTCTTAACATGCAGGGGCAGCTGGACCGCTTTCCGCCCGGGATGCTTCAGGAGGCCCTGGTGCCTTACTATGACCGCTTTGCCATTTACTTCTCAGGCCCCATCGGCACCAGGGGGGAAGAGGGTATCATGGCCCCGGCCGGCTTTGCCTCCGCCTATGGCGGCGAGCGCTACATCGCCGTCAGCAGCGCCAGAAGCCTGGCCCACGAGCTGATGCACCTCTTTGAGGACCACCTGGCAGAGCCCCAGGAAGCAGGCGGGCGGGACCTGCTGGCCGACTGGCTGCTGCTTTGCCCGCCGGAGGCTGAAAACGCCGGTTTTTATTACGATTACCACGATGAAAACGGTTGGGAACTGTCCGACACCCGTTACACCCTGGATGACCCGGATGCCTGGGAAAACCCCGGGAACGCCTGGTTCATCGACGCCTATTCCCGCACCTTCCCGCTGGAGGACCGGGCGCGCATCTTTGAAACCCTTTTCCTGGCCGGGGAGGATGCCCCGGACCTTTTATCCTCACCGCACCTTTTGCGCAAGGCCCAGTACCTCTGCGCCATCCTCAGGGAGCGATATGAAAGCCTCAGGGACGCCCCGCCCCTTTACTGGGAGCGCCACATCACCCCCATCCCCTATGCGGATTTCGTTTCAGAGTTTGAGGCCCTGGACATTCCTTTGATCCCCATAGGCCGCCTTGCACCCGTCCCCGCGTTGTGCTAAAATGCGCCTTGCCGCGATTCCCGCGGCTTTGTTCCCGTAGCTCAGCTGGATAGAGCGTTCGCCTCCTAA
>JAAYJP010000016.1 GCA_012522875.1 Clostridiales bacterium
ATCGCCACCCTGTCAAAAACCACCGTGTACAACACCCTTCGGGTCCTGGAGGAGTCCGGCATGGTCAGGGCCATCGGGATCGAGGACCATGAAACGCGCTTTGACTTAAGCCCGCCGGACCATGGGCATTTCAAGTGCCTTTCCTGCGGGAGGGTATCCGACGTGCCCATGGACATCAAAGCCTTGTTTCCAAAGGCGATGGACCGCTGGCGGGTGGATGAGACCAGCGTTCATTTTAGAGGCCTTTGCCCTGACTGCCTTTCAGGCGAAGAAGAAAACAAATAAAGGAGGATGTGACATGGTGAAATATGTTTGTGCTGTCTGTGGCTTTATTTATGACCCGGCCGTGGGCAGCCCGGAATCGGGCGTCCCGGCTTTGACGGCGTGGGAGGATGTGCCGGAGGACTGGGTCTGCCCGGTATGCGGTGCCGGGAAGGGCGAGTTTGAAGCCCAGGCCGCGCCTGGCAAGGAAAAACGGGAACCCGTCCTGGCAGCGCCTGAGGCGGCCGGGGAGCTCAACGCGGTGGAGAAAAGCGCGCTGTGCCTGAACCTGTCCCGGGGCTGTGAAAAGCAGTACAAGCCTCAGGAAGCAGCGTTGTTTCGTGAGCTGGCGGACTGGTTCAAGGCCAGCGCCCAGCCGGCCCGGACTCCCGATTTCAGCCAGCTTCAAAGCCTGGTGGAAGGGGACCTGGATCTTGTTTTCCCCAGCGTCAATGCTGTGGCAAAGGCGGAAGCGGACAGGGGGGCCATGCGCGCCCTGGTCTGGAGTGAGAAGGTGACGCGCATGCTCAAATCCCTCCTGAACCGGGAGCGGAAAGAAGCCGGAAGCTTTGAAGCTGCGAATGTCTATGTCTGCACCATCTGCGGTTTCATCTACACCGGTGACAGCCTGCCGGAGGTATGCCCAGTGTGCAAGGTGCCCAACTGGAAATTTGAGAAGGTTGAAGGGAGGCAGTGAGAATGAGTGAAAAATACGCGGTCAGGAATGTCCGCCTGTGCACCAAGGACTGTTTGTGCCTCTATGTCTGCCCCACCGGGGCCACGGACACGGAGAACAGCGTCATTGATGTCACGACCTGCATCGGCTGCGGGGACTGTGCCGATGCCTGCCCCTCCGGCGCCATCTCCATGGTGCCCAGGGTATACCCGCCCCAGCAGGAGAAGGCCGACGCCGTGGTTGCGGCCATGCGAAAACTCATTTCAAGCAAGGCGCGTCAGGAGAACATCGCAGCAGGCCTCTCCGGGAAGCTGGCCCGGGCGATCGAAAAATCCAACCAGATCATGGCGGAGGATCTCCTCAGGGAATCGGGATACATGCTGCCCCAGAGCGGCAACGCCCGGGATTTCCTGAAATCGCTTCTCAGCCAGAGCCAACCCGAAGGGTTTCCCAGGGAGGCTGTGGAGAAATTATTACAGGCATTTGATGACAAAAAGGAGGACACGAACATGGCAGAAAACAAAACCTATGACAACCTGATGGCGGGCTTCGCTGGGGAATCCCAGGCGAACCGGAAGTACCTGGCCTACGCCAAAAAAGCCGAGAAGGAAGGCAAACTGAATGCCGCCAAGCTCTTCAAGGCAGCCTCTGACGCGGAAACCATCCATGCCCTCAAGCACTTTGAGGTGGCCGGCAAGGTGCACAGTACCGCCGACAACCTCAAGGACGCCGTGGCCGGGGAAACCTATGAGTACAAGGAGATGTACCCCGATTTCATCCCCCACGCGGAGGTTGAGGGCAACAAGGCGGCAATCCAGTCCTTCACCTATGCGATGAAGGCCGAGGAAGTGCACGCCCGGCTTTACCAGGAGGCGCTGGAGAACCTGGATGAGACCGAAGAGGTGTTTTACTACCTCTGCCCGGTCTGCGGCAACATCGAAAAATTCCGCCCGGAAAAGTGTGCCATCTGCAATGTCTCAGGCGACAGGTTCATCAAGTATTAGGCCCTGAGCCAAAGCCTCAAGGGCAGCGCGCCCTGGCAGGGAAGCGGCACCCCTTGGAATGACTATCCACAACATATTGTGGATAGTTTCATTTTTTTATACAATAATTTGTGTTTCTGTCCTTGACAGCCTGGCAAGGCGATGCTATTATGGGCAAGCCACTTTCATATATTACGAATTTATTACAGAATAGAGGAGAATCTGCCAATGTTATCCACCATCATCAAACGGGACGGGCGCCGGATGCCCTTTGATCAGGAGAAGATCCGGCAGGCCATCGCCAAGGCCTTTGCTGCCGCCGGCAGCCAGCAGGGGCCGCAGACGGCCGGAGAGCTGGCCAGGCTGGTGGAGGAGATCCTGGCGTCCAGCGAGGACACCGCGTTTAGCCCCACGGTGGAGCAGGTGCAGGATGTGGTGGAACGGGTGCTGATCGAAAAGGGGTTCGTGAACACCGCCAAACGCTATATCCTCTACCGCGCCGAGCGCAGCCGTGCCCGGGAAATGAACAGCCGGCTGATGAAGACCTATGAGGAGATCGCCTACGCAGACGCCGCGGATTCTGATGTCAAGCGGGAGAACGCCAACATCAACGGCGACAGCGCCATGGGCGCCATGCTCAAATTCGGCTCCGAGGGCGCCAAGCGCTTCTACGATATGTATGTCCTGAACCCCCGCCATGCCCAGGCCCACCGGGAAGGGGATATCCACATCCATGACCTGGACTTCCTGACCCTCACCACCACCTGCTGCCAGATTGACCTTGATCAGCTCTTTGCCGGCGGTTTTTCCACCGGCCATGGGGTGCTTCGGGAACCCAATGACATCTATTCCTACTCCGCTCTGGCCTGCATCGCCATCCAGGCCAACCAGAATGACCAGCACGGCGGGCAAAGCATCGCCAACTTTGACTACGGCATGGCCCCCGGCGTGCGCAAGACCTACAAAAAGCGCTTCCGGGACAACCTCATCCGGCTGCTGGACGCGGAGTATGATGTGGAAGACAGCGATGCCGCCGTCCGGGCGATGCTGGAGGAAGTTGCGCAGGAAACCGGCCTTATTCCCGAAATGGAGGAGAAGCAAGCCTATGACGCGGCCCTTGAGGCCCGCCTTGAAAAGCTGATGGCGCCTGAGGAGGCGGCAAAGCTTCTTGGCAAGGTGCGCAAGTTTTCCCTCAAGGAGATCACCAAGGCCACCTACCAGGCCATGGAGGCGCTGGTGCACAACCTGAACACCATGAACTCCCGTGCCGGCGCCCAGGTGCCCTTTTCCAGCATCAACTACGGCACCGATACGAGCCCGGAGGGCCGCCTGGTGATGGAGCAGCTGCTGCTTGCCACTGAGGCGGGGCTGGGCCGGGGGGAGACGCCCATCTTCCCCATCCAGATTTTCCGGGTCAAGGAGGGCGTCAACTATAATCCCGGCGACCCCAACTACGACCTTTACCGGCTGGCTATCCGCTGCTCGGCCAAGCGCCTGTTCCCCAACTTCTCCTTCATCGATGCGCCCTATAACCTGAAGTATTATGTGCCCGGGCGGCCTGAGACCGAGGCCTCCTACATGGGCTGCCGCACCCGGGTGCTGGCCAACATGCATGACCCGGAGAACGAGGTGTCCACCCGCCGGGGCAACCTGTCCTTCACCTCGGTCAACCTGCCGCGCCTGGCCATCCAGGCCAAGGGGGACACCAGCCGCTTTTTCCAGGACCTGGAACGGGTGATGGAACTTACCATCGACCAGCTCAACGAGCGCTTTGAGATCATCGCCCGCAAGAAGGTCTACAACTTCCCCTTCCTGATGGGCCAGCATGTCTGGCGGGGCAGTGAGAACCTGAAGTGGGACGACGAGGTGCGGGAAGTCCTGAAGCATGGCACCCTCACCGTGGGCTTTATCGGCCTGGCGGAGACCCTGGTGGCCCTGCGCGGCAAGCATCACGGGGAAAGCGGGGAGAGCCAGAACCTGGGGCTGGAGATCATCGGCTTCATGCGCAGCTTCCTGGACAGGAAGGCCCAGGAGACCAGGCTCAACTATACCCTGATCGCCACCCCCGCCGAAGGGCTGTCCGGCCGCTTCGTACGCCTCGACCGGGAGCGTTTTGGCGTCATTCCCGGCGTCACGGACCGGGACTATTACACCAACTCCTTCCATATCCCGGTGCATTTCCCCATCAGCGCTTTCAAGAAGATCAGCCTGGAGGCCCCCTACCATGCATTGACCAATGCCGGCCACATCACCTATGTGGAGATGGACGGCGACCCGCTGGAGAACCTGGAGGCTTTTGAGAAAATCGTGCGCCACATGCATTCTGCCGGTGTGGGCTACGGCTCCATCAACCACCCCGTGGACCGGGACCCGGTGTGCGGCTTCAACGGCATCATCGGGGACAGCTGCCCCCAGTGCGGCAGGGCGGAGGAGGAGCACAAGTTTGAGCGCATCCGCCGCATCACCGGCTATCTGGTGGGCACCACCGACCGCTTCAACAATGCCAAACAGGCGGAGGAAAAGGAGCGGGTGAAGCACGGGATTGAGGCTTAGGCAAATGGACATCCGTATCAGCGGAACGGCCCAGGACAGCATTGTGGACGGGCCGGGGCTCAGGTTCACGGTGTTCACCCAGGGTTGCCCGCATTGCTGCCCTGGCTGCCACAACCGGGAAACCCACGACCCGTTGGGCGGCAGGACCGTTGATACGGAAGACCTGATCGCCCAGATGCGGGAGAACCCCCTGCTCTCAGGCCTTACCCTTTCCGGAGGGGAGCCTTTTGCCCAGCCGGAGCCCTGCCTGGCCCTGGCCCAGGGCGCCAAGGCGCTGGGGCTTGATGTGTGGGCCTATTCGGGCTATACCTATGAGGAACTGATCAGGCGGGGGGGAGCAGTGCTGGACATGCTTTCAGTCTGCGATGTGCTGGTGGACGGCCCCTTTATCCAGGGTGGACGCAGCCTGGAACTTAAATTCAGGGGCAGCAGGAACCAGCGGCTGATCGATCTGGCCGAAACCCGCAAGGCGGGAGAAGTGAGGCTGTGGGCGCCCCCAGTGTGGTGAGCGCCCGGGAAGGAGACGGTGATGGAAGAAATCAGGGTGGCGATGCGCTTTGGCGACCGGTTCAGGGGGGAACTGATATCCGATGACCGCCAGGTGGCCATCGGCAAGAGCGGTGGGGGCATGGCGCCCTATGAACTGCTCCTGGGGGCGCTTGGCAGCTGCTACTACGCTACGTTTATCGGCATCGCCCGGAAAATGCGCCTGGAATATACCGGGGCCGACATCGCCATCCACGGCGTCAAACGGGATGAAATCCCCACGACGCTGAAATCCGTGGACATGGTGGTCACCATCAAGGGTGCCGCGAACCAGAAGGGCTTTGAGCGGGCAAGCGGGTTGGCCGCCCAGTATTGTTCGGTGCACGCCACCGTGGCCAAAGTAGCGGATATCGCGCTGACGCTCCGGTTTGAGGAGGGCTGAACCGCAATGCCCGCACATCAAAAATGGCCGGAGGGATTTAGCCCCCGGCCGGTTTTGCCTGTGTGGTTTAAGCCCAGGTCATCTCCCCGGCGCTTTCCGTCATCAGCACATCCTTGAGGAAGCGGATGGCTTTCGTCAGCCCTTCCTTGCCGCTCATCAGCGCGTCCTCATGCTCAATGGACACGGGGCCGTCGTAGCCCGCCTGGCGCAGGGCTGAGATGATCTGGTTCCAGGTGAGCTGGCCGTGGCCATAGCCCACCGTGCGGAACACCCAGGAGCGCTCGGGATGGCTATAGTGCTTGTAGTCCAGGACGCCGTTGACGGGGTTAAAGCTTAAGTCAAAGCTGGTGTCCTTGGCGTGGAAGAAGTGGATGGCCTTTCCCAGGGCACGGATGGCGCGTGGGGTATCGATCCCCTGCCAGAAAAGATGGGAGGGGTCCAGGTTGGCGCCGATAACCTCCCCGGCAGCTTTCCTGAGCCGGAGAAGCGTTTCCGGGTTGTACACGCAGAAGCCGGGGTGCATCTCCAGCGCCACCTTGCCGATGCCCTGGGATTTCACGAAAGCCGCTTCCTTTTGCCAGTAGGGGATCAGCACCTCATCCCACTGGTAGCTGAGGATTTCCTGAAAGTCATCCGGCCAGGCACAGGTGACCCAGTTGGGCGTCTGGTCCCCCTGGCTGCCGCCGGGACAGCCGGAGAAGGTGACCACCCGGTCCACGCCCAGTTCCGCCGCCAGGCGCACCGCGTCCTCAAAATCCTCATGGAAATCCCGGGCCACTTGCGGGTCCGGGTGCACGGGGTTGCCGTGGCAGGAAAGCGCCGCGATTTTCAGCCCGTTGTCAGACAGGATGCCCAGGAATTCCTTTTGCTTCAGCCTGTTGCCCAAAAGTTCCCTGGGGTCACAGTGCTGCTTGCCGGGGTTGCCGCCGCAGCCGATCTCCACCGCGTCCACCCCCTGGCTGGAAAGGAAGCGGCAGGCCTCAGCAAAGGGCAGCCCGCCCAGCACCACGGAAAAAACGGATAGTATCATGATTAACCCTCCTTTATCGTTGCGAGCAAGTGCCCGCGGACATTTTCAGCGCCTGGCTGAAGCCGGCGTTTTTGTTTTTTCAATCAGGATGGCCACCGGCGCGCCGGGGCCGGCGTTTAAGAAAACATGCTTCAGGGCGGTGAAGCGCTGGGGTGCAAGGCTTTTGGCCAGTTCCGTGAGGGCGTCCAGTTCCCTTTGCCCTTCCGGGTGACCGGGGTAGCAGCAGAGGCTGAGGACCCCGCCGGGCGACAGGAGTTGAAGCGCCGATTGAACGGCCAAAAGCGTGGTGTCCACCCGGGTGGTTAGCCCCTTGTCACTCCCCGGCAGCCAGCCCAGGTTGAAGGCCACCAGTTTCACGCCCGCCGGCACCCTCTCCGCCATGCGTTCATGCCCCATCCAATAAAGGCTGGCCCGGCAAAGCATCCCCTCACTTTCCAGCAGCGCCCGGGTTTCAAGGAGGGCTGCCTGCTGCACATCAAAGGCATACACACGGCCCGCCTCCCCCACCAGGCGGCAGAGCGCCAGGGTATCCCGGCCGCGGCCCATGGTGGCGTCCACCGCCCTGTCTCCGGGCGCAAGCGTTTTTTCAAAGACCTCCAGGGCGATGTGGCGGGCGGACTGAAGGCTCATTTGAGGGCGTCCAGCTCCGCCTGCGTCAGCTCCCGCCAGCTTCCCCGCTCCATGTTGCCCAGGGCAACGGGGCCGTACTGCACCCGCTTCAGCCGCACCACCTCATGGCCGATGGCCTCCACCATCTTGCGGATCTGCCGGTTGCGCCCCTCATGGATGGTGATGAGGATATCGGTGGAAAAGGGGTCCTGCCGAAGGATGCTCACCTTGGCCGGCGCGGTTTTCCGCCCGTCGATCACCACCCCGGACCTCAGCGCCCGGAGCTTCTCCTCCGGCACCTGGTTTGACACCCGGGCGATGTAGCGCTTTTCCACCTCAAAGCTGGGGTGGGTGAGCCGCCTGGTGAGATCTCCGTCATTGGTGAGGAGCAGCAGGCCCTCCGAGTCATAATCCAACCGCCCCACCGGGTAAAGCCGCACCGGGAAATCCCGGAAGTGGTCCATCACCGTGGGACGGCCTTTGGGATCGGACACGGTGGTCACCTCGCCAACAGGCTTGTAGTACAGGATGTAGCGCTTCTGCCCTTCCGGGCGCACCACCTCTCCCCGGCAGGTCACCACATCCCCTGGATGAACCCGCGTCCCCATTTCGGTCACGGTCTGCCCATTCACCTGTACCAGCCCCTGGGCAATCAAGGTTTCCGACTGGCGGCGTGAGGCCACCCCGCAGTCGGCCAGGTATTTCTGCAGGCGCGTGGGTTGCTGTTCACTCATCTTATCGTAAAGGCCTTTCTCTCGATGCCCCCAGTTTACCACAGCGCCGGGGGAGACGCCACAGGCGCCGGCACGGGAAAGGGCTGGCTGCCTCCAAATCCTCAAAAGCATCGGCAGATGCCTGCCCCTTAAGCCCGTTGGTCCCGGGCAGACGGCAGGCCCCCTGCCATGCGCCATCCGGGAGACGGTGCGGGGCGGCTTGATGCCCTGCCCCTGGCTGTTCAAATCCCGGGCGCTTTAGTACAATGCGCGGGATGAAACAGGGAGGAGGGATATAGGATGCCAGGAACCCTGATCTGTGCCCATGCCGGCGCTGGGAATACCCAGCCCAACACCTTGGAAAGCCTGGCGCTGCTGATGTCCTCCGGGGCGGAACTGGTGGAAGCGGACCTGCGGCGCGCCTTGTGCGGCAGCCTTGTCCTTTGCCATGACAAGCCGGAAAAGGGCAGGGAATACGCCGCCTTTCCTGAAGCGCTGCGCCTCCTGGCCCGGACGGATGAGGTGCGATTGAATGTGGATGTGAAAGAGCCCGGGGTTCTTTTCCCGGCCTGGGAGGCGGCCAAAGAACAGGGGCTTGAGGGCCGGATGGTTTTCACCGGGGATGTGAGCCGGGCGGAGGCGGCCGCAGCCCAAAAGGCGGGGCTGCCGCTGTGGATCAACCAGTCCCTTCTCCCCATCGCCCAATGGCCAAAAGCCCATCTGGCCGCCCGGGCGCGGGGCTTTGCCATGCTCAACATCGACCGGCGCCGGCTGAATGGGCGGATGCTGGAGGAAGCCCCGGAACGCCTGTCAGTATGGACGGTGAATGAGGAGGGGCAGCTGCGGGAGCTGCTGGCCCGCGGCGTGGGCAGCATCACCACCCGGGAGCCTGCCATGGCATTGAGGCTGAGGCGGGAGATCCAGGGAAGATAAGAAGAACCCGCTTGGCGTGCGGGTTTGAAAACGGCAAAAGGGCGGGGAGGACAGCCTCAGCCTGGTCCTCCCCGCGGGCATGGTTCGGGAACGATGGGGTTAATGGTTGGCTTTGAAGCGTTTGGCCACCTCATCCCAGTTCACCGTGTGCCACCAGTTCTTCAGGTAGTCCGGGCGGCGGTTCTGGTATTTCAGGTAGTAGGCATGCTCCCAGACATCAGCACCCAACAGGGGGATGAACCCCTTTGTGAGGGGGTTGTCCTGGTTGGCAGTCTTCTCCACGCCCAGTTTCCCGTCCTTGATGACAAGCCAGGCCCAGCCTGAGCCGAACTGGGTTTTTCCGGCGGTCTCAAAGGCCTCCTTGAAAGCGTCAAAGCTGCCAAAGTCCTTGTCGATCTGGGCGGCCAGCTCGCCCTCGGGCTTGCCTTTGCCGCCCGGGCCCATGATCTGCCAGAAAATGCCATGGTTGAAGTGCCCGCCGCCGTTGTTTCGGACCGCGGTGCGGATGCTTTCCGGCAGGCTGTCCAGGTTTTTGATGATATCCTCAATGGACCTGCCCGCGTGCTCGGTGCCTCCGATGGCCTTGTTCAGGTTGTCGATGTAGGCCTGGTGGTGCTTGGTGTGGTGGATGCGCATGGTCTCTTCGTCAATATATGGCTCCAGCGCGTTGTACGCGTATGGCAGTGGGGGTAGGGTAAATGTCATGGTGTTACCTCCTTGAGTGCTTGTACTGGATATATACCCGCCCTGCGTTGCAAATAACATCCTGATTATGAATAAACAGCATACGACAGCCTGTACGGTTGGGACAGCGTAAAAAGAGCGCCCGGAAGCGTTTCTTTCTGCCAGCGCAGTTATTTCGCTTCAGGCGCCATATTTCAGGACAGTTGTCCAGCCTGTCCCGGTACTCCGGGCTGCCGAATCAGCGGATAAAATTGGTCCGGGCGCCGTACTCGTTCCGGGGTTTCTCCAGCCCGGTTTCCTGCGCCGCCTTCAGGGCTTTCATCGTGTAGGCCAGGTTGCGGGCCATGTTGCTGATGACCTGGATGCCCTCGATGTCCCGGACCACCTCTTCCGGGCTGGTGCCGTGTGCCATGGCCCAGTAGGAGCCGGACACCAGGGGCATTTCATTGTAGAGGAAATATTGGTTGAGAACCTGAAGCGCCAGGGTGGTGCCGCCCCGGCGGGCCACCGCCAGGCTACAGCCGGGCTTGCCCCTCAAGACATCGCCGGCGGCGTAATACACCCGGTCCAGGACGCTTAACAAAGCGCCTGTGGGGGAGGAGTAGTAGACCGGCGTGCCAAAGACAAAGCCATCGGCCTGCTGGCACTTCCCGATCAATTCATTGACATCGTCATCGTCAAAAACGCAGGTGTTGTCCCGGGTCTTCCGGCAGGTGCGGCAACCGGTGCAGTCCCTGATGGGCTGATTTCCCACCCAGAAGATCTCCGTCCCAAGGCCCTGGCCTTTCAGAATTTCCTCCATGATGCCAAGAACCGCGCGGGTGCTGCCCTCCTTGCGCGTGCTGCCGTTGATCATCAATACTTTCATGGGCTACCTCCTGATATTCTTGACTTATCTTATCCTGCCCGCAGGGGCCGGTCAAGCGCGCCCAGGCCAGGGCTGCGGATGCCTGCTTTCCATGCGTGTATTCAGGGAAGGGGTCCCCTTGGCGCAGGGAGTTCAATTCGGGAAGGGTGGGCTTGACAGGTTTATATATTAATGTTAATCTAATAATAGAATGGTTTTAAACATGGAAAGGGGCAAGAAGGTGGAAAGGATGGCGCCAAGCCGGGACCAGATGGTCCGGATGCTCAAAGACCACGGCATATCGGTTACCCAGCAGCGCCTGGTGGTGCTCAGGTGCCTGCTTGAGGCTCCGGGGCATCCGGATGCTGAGGCGATTTTTTCGGCGGTGTGCGATAGGGACCAGGTGATTTCCAGGGCCACCGTTTACAACACCCTGAATCTTTTTGAGGGCAAGGGCATGATCTCCAGCCTGGACATCGACGGGCACACCCATCATTTTGACAGGGAAACCAAGCCCCACGGGCACTTCCTGTGCCAGCGCTGCGGCGCTATCTTCAATTTTGAAGTGTCCACAGAGGCCCTTCAGGCTGCCTTGCCCGGCTTCCGGATCACCAAGCAGGATGTTTATTTCAAAGGCATTTGTCCCGCCTGCCAGAAGGATGGCGTGCGGGTGGATGATACAGCGGCAAGTTGAGAAATACTTAATTAAAAGGAGGAAAACACATGAAGAATCCCATGCACAAAAACGGCCTGGGCGAGCCCCTGCCCAGCCGCAATGACCACAAAGGAGAGCACCCCGGCATCAAAACCGCCCAGGGCGCGCCCGTTGCCAACAACCAGGACGCGATGACAGCCGGGAAACGGGGCCCGATGGCCTTGCAGGACGCCTGGTTCCTTGAGAAGATGGCCCATTTTGACCGGGAAGTCATCCCGGAGCGGCGCATGCACGCCAAGGGCTCCGGCGCCTTTGGCACCTTCACCGTCACCCACGACATCACCCAATACACCAAGGCCAGGATTTTCTCCGAAATCGGGAAGAAGACTGAGATGTTTGCCCGCTTTTCCACTGTGGCCGGCGAGCGGGGCGCGGCGGACGCGGAGCGGGACATCCGCGGCTTCGCCCTGAAGTTCTATACTGAGGAAGGCAACTGGGACATGGCGGGCAACAATACGCCGGTGTTCTTTTTCCGCGATCCCATGAAGTTCATCGACCTGAACCACGCCGTCAAGCGCGATCCCCGTACCAACATGCGCAGCCCCAATACCAACTGGGACTTCTGGTCCTCCCTGCCGGAGGCGCTGCTTCAGGTGACCATCATCATGGGCGACCGGGGCATCCCCTCCAGCTTCCGGCACATGCACGGCTTTTCCAGCCATGCCTACAGCCTCATCAGCGCTGACAACAAGCGGGTGTGGGTGAAGTTCCACTTCCGCAGCCAACAGGGCATCCAGAACCTCACCGACCAGGAGGCCGGCAAGGTGGTCGGCATGGACCGGGAGAGCCACCAGCGGGATTTGTACGAGGCCATTGAAAAGAAGAGGTTCCCCAAGTGGAAGATGTACATCCAGGTGATGACAGAGGCGCAGGCGGATGCCATGGCCAACAACCCCTTTGACCTGACCAAAATGTGGCTGAAGAAGGACTTCCCCCTTATGCCGGTGGGTGAGTTCGAGCTCAACCGCAACCCTGACAACTACTTCGCCGATGTGGAGCAGGCCGCCTTCAACCCCGCCAATGTGGTGCCGGGCATCAGCTATTCTCCGGACCGGATGCTGCAGGGGCGCCTCTTCTCCTATGGCGACGCGCAGCGCTACCGCCTGGGGGTCAACCACTTCCAGATTCCCGTCAACAGCCCCAGGGGGGTCAAAAACCCGCATCCCTTCCACCGGGACGGCCAGATGCGTGTGGACGGCAACCTGGGCAGCGAAATCCATGTGGAGCCCAACTCCTACGGCAACTGGACGGAGCACCCGGAGCATGGGGATCCCGTGGAGAAAACAGGCGGCGACATTTTCCGATATGACTTCCGGGAGGACGACCACGACTACTACACCCAACCGGGCATGCTTTTCCGTGCCATGACGCCGGAACAAAAGCAGGTGCTCTTTGAGAACACCGCCCGCAACATGGGGGATTCCACCCTTCAGATCAAGCACCGCCACATCAACAACTGTTACCAGGCCGATCCCGCCTACGGCAAGGGCGTGGCGGAAGCCATGGGCATTGACATAAAGGATGTGGACCTGAACCTGCCCAAGCGGGACTCCCGTGAGAACAACTACCGGGCCAACAACGCCCATCCTGAGTTGAACAAACCCACCCAGCCGGTGGATTCCGGCCGGGAGATCGATACCAACGGCCCGGACTATATCGCCTGGGAAGAAGATCCCTGGCTGCTGTAAGGACAAACTGAAAAAGCGGGGCGCTGCAATTGCGGCGCCCCGCTTCCTGTGTTTTCAGGGAACCGGGTCAGGCGCGAAAGGCTGGTACACGCTGTTCTTGAAAATATCAAAAATCACAAAATAGCGGGGATGCTCCCGCCATCCGCCCAGGGTGGAGTAGTGGGTGGAATCGATGTGGCAGTTGGGCAGGGCGGCCGTAAGGCCCGCCACTACATCCTTGGGCACCGGGCGGCTGGTGGAATAGTTGTTGCTGTTGTACAGCCACAGGCGCCGCAGCTGTGAGAGGCCAAACAGCGGGCCATAGTCCTGGACATAGTTGAAGCAGATGTTCAGGTCCAGCAAATGGCGCATGCCGGAAAGCGCGCTGATGTCGCGGATCTTGTTTTTGAACAATTCCACATATTCCAGCCTGGGCAGCTGGCTGAGCACGCTGATGTCCTCGATCTGGTTGATGGCCAGGATCAAAACCCGCAGTTCCTTCAGGTCCCTGATAAAGCTGATGTCCGTGATGGCGTTGTGGCCCAGATCCAGGGCTCTTAAGTGCTTGCAGTACTTGATGGGTTCAAAATCCAGGCTGCTGTGCTGGGGAGACCGGTTGTTGTGAAGGGTGGAGAAGGCGGTGGCGTCGGTCCGGATGGTGTGCTCCCTGATCTGGATAGTCCAGCCAAAGAAGATGCCCGGATAGCGGGCAGACAGCATCGCCATGTCCTCCGCTGTGACCCTGCTCTCAAACATATCCACCCGGGTGAGTGCCGGGAGGCAGTCCAGCACGGCCGTGAGCGCGCCCATGTCCGCAACCGTAAAGGCCCCCAGATCCAGGGTTTGCTGCCGGCTGTCAATGGATTGGCCAAAAGCCTCCAGCGCGAAAAGAAAGGTGATGTGCGGATATTCCTTCACCACGGCCGCGATGTCCGGAAGCGCCATGGCCAGGGTATCCAGGTGCGCCTGGCTGCCGGGGGGCAAGGCGGATAGGTCCTGGGGTTGGGCCGCCGCGGCAAAGGGCATGGCGGCAGACAGCATGGCCAGAAAGAAACCCATCAGCATAAACCTTTTAAACTGGGTCATAGCGCGCTTCCTCTTCTCGGTTTTTTCCATTTTAGCTGGATTAACCAGGCTGTGTCAA
>JAAYJP010000180.1 GCA_012522875.1 Clostridiales bacterium
ATCTGGCCGGGAGGCGCGTGTGCATCATGCAAGCCATCAACAGGCAGACCGGCCAAAAACGGGAACGCGGTTTATGCGGGACGCGGTTTGCCCTCGCAGCGCTTTTATAATATAAGTTGGGGTATGGACTCTGTTCCGGAGGTTTTCGCGTATGGCCGTTTATGAGGATTTCCTGAAACTGGATATCAGGGTGGGGGAGGTTATACAGGCAGAGCGCTTTGAGAAGGCCAAAAAACCTGCCTATCAACTGAGGGTGGATTTTGGCGACGAAATCGGCATCAGAAAAGCCAGCGCCCAAATTACCGGGTGCTACCAAAAGGAAGAGCTTATCGGCAGGCAGGTGCTGGGCGTGGTCAACTTTCCGCCCAGGAGGATCGCCGGCTTTGAATCAGAGGTACTGATCCTGGGGATTTACGCCGCCCAGGGCGTCGTGTTGATCCAGCCGGAGCAGCCCGTAAGGAAGGGCGACAAATTGGGCTGATGCGTGCCGTTTTTAGCCTTGATCGTATCGGTATTCAGGTTTGGGCTATCGCCGTTTTCGCGGTGGCAGCCCATCAACCGGAATCTGCTGATGGGGGCTACGCTTTTTCCTTTGCTCTGTCAGCGGGGGAATAAGCCCATATTTTTCATAGGGGCGAGTGCTGCACGCCAACAGGTGGCGTGATTCCTCAGGCTACTGGATCTTTTCGCACGACAGCGTCCAGTGGTCCAGCACGCTGGCTTCCCACAATTCCCCGGACGGTTGGGAGTATTCGGCCGCCGGCATTTGGATGGCCAGCGGCAGGAAAACCATGCCCTGCGCCCGGGGGATCAGGGGAAGGTCCGTATCCTTTTGCACCACACAGCGCATTGCGTCCTGGCTGGCGAAGCAAAAATCAATGAATGCCTTCCGGTCCTCGGCGCTTGCTTCCTTCTGATAATAGGCAAGCTGCCCAAAGGAGGTGTCAACAGGAATCCAGCCGTAATTGGGCAAATAAAACTCCGCCCAGAAATGCCCGCTGAATTCGCCGCTGAAAAGCTGCCAGCCGCCCGTCGTGCGCGCGGGAATCCCCAGTGCGCGGCACATGGCCGTGAAATACATGGACTGGGCCCCGCAGTCTCCCTGCTGGTGGCGGTGAACATAGGTGGATTCCCTCATTTCCGTACGCGGATGGAACGCCGTGTGCGGCATGAGGCTGTAGGTGACATTTTCCACGATATAGTCATAGATTTTCCTGGCGGCCAGATAGGGGTTGGGCTCATCTCCTGCGATTTGCCTGGCCATGGCGATGATCTCATCGTTGATTTCGGTGTTTTCAGACGGGCGCGTGTACCGGCGGTACAGTTCAGAGTCCCTGTCATATTCCCCGGTGGCAGCTGGGTCAACGTAATAATGCTGCTCATAGTGGGTGAAAACAAATGCGAGCTGGATGAACAGGTCTTCCGTGAGCTCTTCCAGGGGCACTTCCAGGTATGCCAGGCCGATGTCCTGGTCGATGCTGGCCGGGAACTTCATCCACTTTTCCGGAGTGACCGATTCAATGATGGTATTGGCCTGGGCGCCCGTATTGACGGGAACGGGGAGCCACAGCCTGAGGGTGCCGGTGCGGGGCAGTTCCTCCCGGGGAACAGAGAGGGTGTGGATGCCCCGGTACTTTGCTGGATGGCTGTAAGTCGATAAAGCGCCGTCCGGCTGCCCGGCGGCAATGGCGAGCACATCCTCAAGCAACTTGCCGTAGGACGCCTGGGAGGCTTCATCGGCAAACATCAGGTCCAGGTAGCGGTATTTCAGGTTGGCAACCGTATCGCTGAAATAATGCGTCTCCCCGTCATAGGTCCATTGGTGAAGCGTTTCCGCAGTTGTCCAAAGGGTGATCTGCTCTTCTGTTGCCACAGGGTAAGCCTGAAGGATAAGTTCCTTTATTTCCTTGAGCGAATAGGGATAGGTCTCCTGGATGATCAATAGGCTTCTGGAGGATTCACTGCAGGCTTTGGCAAGGGCAAGGTCCCCTTCCTCCAGCAGCAGGGGCAGGGCCCTTGAATATTGCTCAATCGCCTGGGTGTACTGGCCTTGCTCCTCCAGGCGGGCAGCCTCAGAGGCCAGGGCTCTGCCCGGGCCGGCCTGTGCCGCCTGGGCTGGGGCAACAGAGCCAGGCAGAAGGATACACAGCAAGAGAATTACGGATACAAAGCGTCCGGCAGCTGATAAAGACGCCGCCCTCTTTGCTGCAACAGCCATGCGTGACATTCCGCCCATCATCCTGTACTCCCTTCGGTTATTTAATTGTCCTTATACTAACAACTGATGCGGGTTCTGTCAAAGTTCAGCCCATAAAATACACACGAAGCACAACGGAGCCAGTGGGCTGGCAAGGGACAGCGGATAAATGGCCAGGCCGGGCGCCGCGGGGACATTGATTGGCCAAACGCCCCACTTCCCTGGCCCCTGCCACGCCTTCGCCTCCATACACACGGGGACCCGCTTTGATGGGACGACCCATGAATTTGACACAAACATGGTTGATGTTGCGGGAACAGGGCAGGATGATTGCCGCCTGGCCCGTCGGGCAGTAGCCCCCGAAAAGGCGGGCACGCGGGCCTATATGGACATCTGGCACAGGGAGCCAGGGCATCGTTCCTCCCCTTCAGCCCTGCCAACCTTCCTCAGCGCCCGCTTCTCCCTCCTGGGAAAGGGAAAACTGGGTCTCATACAGCTGCCGGTACAGCCCGCCCTGCTGTAGCAGGGCGCTGTGGGCGCCCCGCTGGACGATGCGCCCCTCCTTAAGCACCAGAATCTCGTCTGCCGCCAGCACGGTGGAGAGCCGGTGGGCGATGACGATGCTGGTACGCTGGTCCAGCATCGGGCGGACCGCCTGCTGGATGAGGCTTTCAGAGATGGAATCCAGGGAACTGGTGGCCTCGTCAAACACTGTTACCACGGGGTCTTTCAGCAGCACCCGGGCAATGGACAGGCGCTGCTTCTCACCGCCTGAGAGCTTCAGCCCCCGGTTCCCCACCTGGGTGTCATAGCCCCGAGGGAGGGCTTTGATAGAATCATGGATATTTGCCTTTATGCAGGCATCCTCCAGTTCCGCCTGGTTGGCCCCGGGCCTGGCATACAGCAGGTTGTCCCGGATGCTGGCGTTGAACAGGTAGGTATCCTGCGTCACCAGGCCGATGTTTTCGCGCAGGAAATTCAGGTCCAGCTTCCTGATGTCCGTCCCGTCCACGGTGATGCGCCCGGCGGTGACATCAAAAAGCCTCAGGAGCAGGCTGATGATGGTGCTTTTCCCGGCGCCCGAGGGCCCCACGATGGCCACTGTGCGGCCGTTGGAAAGGGAAAAGGAGATGTCCTTCAGGATGTCACGCTCCCCGTCATAGGAGAAGGAAACTCCCTCAAAGCGGATATCCCCCTTCATGCTCTGTGGCGTTATGGCGTCCGGTGTGTTGGTGACCTCACGGGGTAGGTCGAAATACTCAAATATCCGGGTAAACAACGCCATGGAGCGGATCCAGTCCACCTGCATGTTCATCAGTGCGTTTACCGGCCCGTACATCCGGGAGAGCAGCGTCACCAGCACGGTGATGTCGCCCACGGTGAGGCCGGCGTCATAGCGCATCATGAGAACGCCGCCCACCAGGTAAATGAGCATGGGACCGATGCTGGAAAAGGTGCCCAGCACCAGGCGGAACCACCGTCCGGCCATGCTCTGGCGGATATTCAGCCTGACCATCTGCCGGTTGGCCTCCTCATAGCGGGCAGCCTCGTAGGCTTCCCGGCCAAAAAGCTTCACCAGCAGCTGCCCGGAAACGGACAGCGTTTCATTGAGGATACCGTTGATTTCGTCCTGGCGTTCCTGGGCTTCCCGGGTGAGGGTCCAGCGGGCTTTGCCGGCTCTGCGGGTGGGCAGTGTGAACAGCGGAACGATCACCAGGCCCACCGTGGCCAGGATCCAGTTCCGCTGGTACATGGCCGCCGCCGCCACCACCAGGGTCAAGGCATTGGACACGATGCTGGTGAAGGTGCCGGCGATCACCTGCTGCACGCCTTGGATGTCGCTGGTCATCCGGGTGATCAGGTCACCCTGGCGGTTGGTGGTGAAAAACCGCTGTCCCATGCCCAAAAGGTGCCGGAACATACGGTTTCGCATGTTGAAGGTGATGTGCTGCGCCACCCAGGTGTTCAGGTAGCTTTCCAGCAGGCCCACCAGGTTTGATAAGAGCGTGACTCCCACGGACAGCCCGATGAGCAGCGCCAGCCGCCCCAGGTCCCGGCCTATGAGCCCTTCATCGATGATGCGCCCGGTGAGGATGGCCGGTAAAAGCCTGAGCACCGTGGCCAGCAGAATGGCCAGCAGCACCAGCGCCAGCTGCTTCCAGTAGGGGGCCAGGTAGGAAAGGATGCGCTTGATAAGGGCCGCGGTAACCTGCGGCCGGTCCAGTTTCTCCTCCTCCGTCAAAAAGCCGCTGCGCCCGCGGCCAAAGCCTTGCTGCATGGGGTGCTCCTTGCCTGTTATCTGCCAGGAACTTACCCGGAAATCGATGCGGCCATACCAACGGCGCAATGCATCCGCGGACACTGGTTTACATGATTACGGATGAAACCGGCAAAGGAAGGATGGTCAAACCCTGCGCATCAGTTTCCTCTCATTTCAATATGCGCAATAATATACAAATCAACCTGTTTTGACAAACAAAAATAACACAACGAAAATCGATAATATTAAAGCGTTTTATTGCAACAAAAATCGCGATGCGCTTTGTTCAGATTCCGTTTTTTTATGCATGGACGCCTTGGCCAAATCAGACAGGTGACATAGTATCATCCCCATATTGCGCGAATGTGCGCAGTATGTCCGAAGGCAATAAAAGCCCAAAAACTTCCAAACATTTGTGTTTTGTCCGCATAATGCCGGATTGATTACTGTTCTATATGGTTAGGAAAGGACTCGCAAATGGCTGATATTCTCCGCTTTGACAAATTCCGCCTGGACCTTCAGGACGATGAAGGACGGCGCTTTAATCTTCTGGATGATATCTCCTTTTCCCTCCCTGACGGCAAAGCCCTGGGCATTGTCGGCGAGTCTGGCTGCGGCAAGTCGATCACCAGTTTGGCTGTGATGCGCCTGCTGCCCCAGGCTGCGAAGGTTGCGGGGGGAAGCGTGTCCCTGAGGGGGGAAAACCTGCTGGAAAAGACAGAAGCAGAAATGCATGATATCCGGGGGAAAGATGTCGCCATGATCTTTCAGGATCCGCTTACATGCCTTAACCCGGTGCTGACCATCGGCTTTCAGATTGGGGAGGCGATCAAGCGGCACAACCCCCGGGCTTCAGCTGAAGAAATCAAGGAGAGGACGCTTTCCCTCCTGAAAAGGGTCGGCATTCCAACGCCTGAAAAGCGAATAAGGAACTATCCGCATCAGTTTTCCGGCGGAATGCGCCAAAGGACCATGATAGCCATGGCAATCGCCTGCTCGCCAGGCTTGTTGATTGCTGATGAGGCGACAACAGCGCTGGACGTAACCATCCAGGCGCAGGTGCTGGACCTGATGATACGTTTGAAGGAGGGCGGTTCCTTTATGTTCATCACCCACAACCTGGGGATAGTGGCGGAGGTTTGCGATGAGGTAACGGTGATGTATGCCGGGCAGATCGTTGAAGCGGGCACGGTGGAAGAAGTCTTCCTGCACCCCGCGCACCCCTACACCAAGGGGTTGCTGCTGGCGTTGCCCACATTAACATCCTTGGGCAAAAAGCTGTACAACATACCCGGCGTAGTGCCAACGGTTCAAAACTTTACCCCAGGCTGCCGCTACGCCCCGCGGTGTGAGTATGCAAAACCGGTATGCAGTGAAAGAAAGCCTGCCCGCTGCGTGCTCAATGACAGCCATCATGTCGCATGCTACCTCTATGAGGAGGTAATGGCATGACAGATACAAATGTTCTCCTGAGCGTCACAGGCCTCACCAAGCACTTCAACATCAACAACAGCTGGTTTTCCAAACCTTTGCTTCTTCACGCTGTTGATGACATGCATTTTCAACTGCACCGCGGGGAAACGCTTGGTGTTGTGGGTGAAAGCGGTTCGGGCAAATCCACCCTGGCCAGGCTGCTGCTCAAACTGATTCCCGCCACCGCGGGAGAAGTGAATTATCAGGGCAGGAATATCCTGCCGCTGAAGGAAAGCCAGAGCGGATATCTGCGCAAAGACATGCAGATGATTTTTCAGGACCCTTACGCCTCGCTGGACCCGCGGGTGAAAATCGGGAACTCGATCGCTGAGCCGCTGCGCGAGCACAAGCTGTATCACAGAAAAGAAGAAGTGCTTGAGCGGGTCGGCAGCATGCTGGAGCGCGTTGGGCTGCAGAGAGAAATGGTGAACCGCTTTCCCCGCGGCTACCCTACCCTGGGGCTCTCCCGGTACGTTTGTATTTGCAGACGCACACCCCCCAGCAGAAAGTACAATAAGTCCCTTGAAAGGCGAAAAAGTGAATAATATCAACGGGAAAAGGGCTTTAATTATTCTCTGAAAGGCCAAGCAGGAAGTTCCTGGTAATTCCCGCTAAGTCGCCTATAAGGCTGGGGGGCTTTTCGTGGCCTGAGCTACGGCCTGCAGGGGCGGCACCCAAACTTTGCGCACAGAAATCCCATACACCCAGGGAACCGCGCCCTGTGCGTATGGGGAAGCCAGGTTCCTGTTCAGCATCCGTTCATGGAAACATCGAAGTTTCTCCCGCGATAAAACACATTTCTGCCACATCTATTGGTTAGGATAGGATCACGGCAAGGAAATGCCGGAATGAAGGAAAAGAGGAAACAAGATGAAAACAAAGAAATGGATGGGTGCGCTGGCATTGGTGCTGGCTGTGGTTCTGCCTGTGATGGGATTGGCATCGGAGGACTTTGGTGCAGCCGCAGTCAATCAGGACGGGACCTACACGGTGGAACAGATGCTGACCTACGCAATCCAGGATGAGTACCTGGCCCAGGCTGAGTACAAGGCAATCATCGCAAAGTTCGGAGTGGACCGCCCCTTCACCAACATCATGAAGGCCGAAGGAGTCCATGTTCAGCACCTGCTGCCGCTGTTCGCCGCGTACAGCATCGCTGTGCCGGCCGATACGGCCGCGGAATATGTGGTTCTTCCGGAAACGCTGGAGGAAATCTATCAGATCGGTGTTACGGCAGAGGTTCACAACATTGGGATGTACGAAACCTTCCTGAAACAGGAAGGGTTGCCGGAGGATGTGAAAGGCGTGTTTGAATTGCTGAAAAGGGCGTCCGAGAACCATCTGCAAGCCTTCCAGCGCAACACGGACAAGCCCGGCGACGGGCAGGGCTCCCGCGGCGGCAATCGCTGGGCAGATGACGATAATGCCCGTACATACGGCAACCGGAACCGGCCGGGAAACACCGCTGATGGCGAAGCCCAGCCCCGGAATGGACGTGGCCGCAGGGGAAACTGAAACGAATACACGATAATCCGGAGATAACCAGGCGAAACGCGCTGCAGAATGGCTGCAGCGCGTTTTCAGATGGCCTGTTCCTGCACCCGGATATCCCTGAAGGCTGACTGATCGTCCTGTTTCGGGGATTATCATCCAGGGTTTCAGGCGGCCGTCAACCCGCCGTTTTTCAGGAAATATCGACGAAACTCCCCTGAAAAACGAATTATCGCCTTCTTTGGCTGGTACCCCTGCGTGTTTGGCAGTAAAGCCCCGGTAAAGGGGAAAAGAGTGAGCCGATTGGCTATTAAATACAAAAATATAATAGTTAAATTATCATTGGGTTACCCCGGGTACCATAGCAAGCCTGCGGGCCTGCCGCCGTGCAATGCAGGGCAGCCCCAGCAGGCTTCTGCAGGGGCCTCTCCAGGGGCTGCTCCAGGAGTTTATGTTTGTAAACACGCCCAACCCCCGGCCAAAAGAGCCGATTATTCGAATGGGTGGCCGAAAAACCAATGAAATCAAAGGTTGCGGGGCTTGTGCCGTTGTCTGGAGGGCCAAGCAGAAATAAGCCGATAAACGCCAACAATTGCCTTTCAAGCTCCGTGGTGCTGCTCGCGGCGCTATGCCTTGGCCTGCAGGGGCGGCGCCCAAACCACGCAAAAACCCGACATGCGCTCAGAACCGCCTCCTGTGCGCGAGAAGGCGCGGCAGGGGGAAAGAAATGTTAGCGTTTTCCGTGACGATTATACTCGACAAAAACGGGAAGTAGTGGCAACTTGTCGATTATAAAGGACGGGGGTGGTGGGTGTGATCATCAGAGAACGCTATTTGGCCCGGATCAGGCCTTTCTACAACAAGGACCTTATCAAGGCAATCACTGGTTTTCGCAGAAGCGTGAAGTCTGTGCTGCTGCAGCAGATCAGGGGTGAACTGGCGCAGGATGCCGCCCGGGTGCTGATGATCAACTTTGAAAGCCATCTGCACGCAGATTTACTGGACCATAAGCGCCTGGATGCCCATGTTGCCCGCTTTGCCCAAGGCAACAGGGGAAGCTCTGTTTCTTTTTTGATGAAATCCAGCATGTGGAAGGTTGGGAGAAGAGTGTCAACTCCTACCGGGTGACGTATGACTGCGATGCCTATCTCACCGGCTCCAACTCCAGCCGCCTGTCGTCAGAGTTGGCCACGCATATCGCTGGCCGTTATGCGGCCTTTACCATCTATCCGCTGAGTTTCGGGGAGTTTCAGAAAAATGGCCGCGGGTTCCAAACCTACCTGGCCTATGCCGGCATGCCCTTCCTGAATCAGCTGAACTACCAGCACGAAGCCAGCGTGGCGTATCTGAATGATGTGTACAATTCCGTTATCCTCAAGGACATTATCAGCCGGCACCAAATCCGGGATGTGGAGATGCTGGACCGTTTGATCAAGTTCATCCTGCTGAACAACGGCAAGGTGTTTTCCGCCCGCTCCATTGAGAAATACTTCAAATCAGTGGGGCGCAAGGTTTCTGTGGACACTATCCTGAACTACCTGTCCTACTGCCAGGACGCATTCCTGCTCTATCCGATCAGAAAACTGGACATGAAGAACAAGGAATTTCTGGCCGCCAATGATAAGGACTATATGGTGGACCATGGATTGCGCCTGCCCCTGGTGAAAAACCCGTTGAGCGACATCGGCCTGATACTGGAGAACATTGTGCTGCTGGAAGCCCTCAGCCGAGGCTATCAGGTGTCTGTAGGCAAAGTGGATGGCAAGAAAATCGACTTTGTGCTGCATAAGGGCAGTGAACAGGTGTACCTGCAGGTTGCCTGCCTGCTGGCCTGTCAAAGCACCATCGGCCGGGAGTTTGGCGTGTACAGGCTGATTCGGGACAATTACCCAAAGTATGTGGTTTCAATGGATCAGATCGATTTAGGCAGGGATGGAATCGTCCACAAGAATGTGGAGGAATTCCTGGTGACAACGGCCTGGTAAGCGCCATGGGCTTGCATTTTCTGCCTTCAGGTGCCCGGTAAAAAGGCCATCCCTTACAGGCTGCCTTCCAGGGTATAGAGGCTGCCCGCGCCCCCTGTCGCCATGCACTCACATTTTGCCTGTTATGCTGGTTTGCTGCGGCGCTCTCTGCTTCCTGCTTTTGAACAGGTAAAGCGAGGAAAGGCCCCAGGCGCCCGCCAGCAGCATGGCTTGGGCGGCCACCCGGAAATCCAGCGTCAGGGCCAGCAGTACCGCAGCGCCCGGCAAAGCAGCAACCAGGAAGAGCCGCGCTGTTTTCAGCCTGCGTGCATCTTCCTTTGAAGATGCCATCAGGTGAAAGGCCGACAGGAAAGAATGGGCGGATGTGATAATCATGGACAGCAACAAGGGAAACTGGGAGAACAGCACAAACCATTCCACGGCAGACCATTGCCGGCGGTTGATGGGAAGCATGGCAAGGCCTGCCGCTCCCCACCCGATCATGATCCAAAGCGAATTCACGGCAAGGAGGGCTGCCGCGGCCTTCATGGCGGCATAGATCTTCCTGCCGCTTTGATGCGGCAAAGGGGCAGTGTTTCCTTCCAATGGGCTGCCTTTCCGTTTTGCCGGATGCCTGCGGCGCCTCAGGGAAATGATGAGGGCAACCATCAGCCAGGCGAGCTGCATCAGGACAAGGCTGATAACAAGCAGATAGGATACCGCCCGCCACCTGAAGGCATTCTTAGCGCCGCTGCCCACCTCCAATGGGTCCATGGGCGTGGAAGCCTGGGCAAAGGGCAAGGGAATGCTTCCCGGTTCGGACACCAATCGGTATGCTGCGCCTTCCCCGCCAAATCCGCTCGGGAACAGACAGGAGTAGACAGCCTGGGTTGCCGTGGCTGCTGCCGGGGCGGAATATTCGCGCATTTTCGTTTTCCCGATAACGCCTTCCCGGATGATGAAGGAATGGATATCCGTGCCCCGGGGATAGATGGCCATGCGGTATTCGCGGTCAGCCGGCAGGGTGAGGATTACCTCGTCCCCAGACAGCTCAAGGGGGAAAACAGCGTTCGCTCCCGTGGCTTGAAGGGCTTCATCTGCCATATTATGGTTCATCAGCAATTGGCCGGCCGCATCAAACACCTGGAATCCGGCATTCTGCGGCAGGCTGATTCGCCGATAATCCAGGTTCCGGGTGGCCATGGCATCCAGGCTGCTGTACGCGCTGAGCCACGCGAGGTAGCCTTTGGGATAATGCTCATGCGTCACGTTTTCCAGCAAGCTGGCCTGTGTGTTCCAGTATCCGGCGCCGCGCTGGCTGGATTGCTCCATCACTTCCTGCCCCATGTTTGAAAAAACGGCCCACAGATCATCCAGTTCGCCTTCCAGCTCCCCCCGGAGGCGCGCGTCCCTGATGATGGCCGTTCCAAAACCGACAAGCATCCTCACCGCGCTCTGCTTGTCCTTCCACGCCTGGATCAACAGCGGCTGGAAATGCGCCGCGTAATCCTCCACGTCCGTGATCATCACGGCCAGGAGGGAAAACAGTTTCTGCAGCAGCAGGTTGTCACTGGGGTTTGCCCAGTATTCGCTGCCGGTTATTTGCCGATAGGCTTCCTTCACGGGGGCAGCCCGCTGCGCATAGTCGCTGTTGGTTTCAATGGCGGGCAGATAGTAGGTTTCGCCAAAGTGGCCAAATCCCCATGCCTCAAAGGGGATGGACGGAACCGGGTCAAACGCGCCGACAATGTTGAATATGGCGGGGTAATCAGCCGCCCTTGGATCGCGGGTTACATTTGGCGTGGCAAAGGTATAGGCATACAGGTCCCTGGCGGCGGCCAGTTTGCTGTCCAGAATCATGGCCGCCGCCATATTGGCTGTTGCCGCCGCCCGGCTGTAGCCTGTGATCCAGATTTTGGTTTTCCCCTCAATGTGATGGAGCGACAGGTAGGCTTCAATGCGCTGGTATACCTGGGTAGCCGCGGACAAAAAGCCCTCGTGGTGGATGCCCGTTCCCACCAGGAAGTTGCTCTCCCACTCATCCAGGTATGCGCCGCCGCTGATAGCTACAGCCAGCAGGGTATAATCCTCGCCATTGATAGGTGTTTGCTTCATGGCGATGGCCGTCGCGATGGTGTCGATGGCGGGCGTGACATCATACTGCTCCAGGAGAATATGGGAGTAGCCCAGTTCCGTCAGGTAGGCCTGGATATTGTCGCCTTTTTCCGGCAGGCCCACCTCCAGCTTGCGGAAAGCGGACAATGCCATACCCAGCGAGGACCTGGCCAGTTCGTGGCGATAGATTTCACCGCTGCCGGAGAAGAAACTGTCCGAATAGGCAAGGGGCCAGGCAATTTCCTGCACCGTACGGTACCGCACAATCCCGGTTTCCCCCAGGGCGCCCTGCGTTTGAAAGGCCAGCAGGATGGCTATCAGGACTGGAAGCGCTGTTTGTCTGAAATGATGTTTGATCATTTGGGATGCTCCACCGCACAGCCTGCCATGCTTTCAAACGGCATTGTCTCAAGCTCCTTGGATTTCTGACTGGCCCTATCATAACACGGCAGGAGCAATTCTCAATATTCTCAGCCATATTCAATGAACAAAAGGGGCTTCCGCATCACAGCCAGGAAGATTGATGCCGGCTCGCTTTCAGCAACAACCCCGATAGGGCCGGGCACCGGCTTTGCTTCCTGTTACGCCTGTCCCTGGTGCAATGCCCCTGCGTGATAGCAGCGGGATGCTGGATAGCAGGATGCTGTTGGTAGCCCTCAGCGGGGGTTGGCAGCAGCCCGGTGCATAAAGAAAACTGAAACCGGCTCCTGCTGGTTTTCTGGCAGGCAAGGCGGGATGTATCCGCCAAGTCCTGGGAAGCCGCCTTTCAGGACAAGGGTCCAGTTTGCGGCCCTGTGTCCTGTCCTGCATGGATGGCACCCAAGATCCCCGTGTGCGGGAAAATCGAAGACATCATTGCCAAGACCCTGACTTATAGGGTGCATATGCATACTCATTGTTTACACATCCGAACCAACAATGTGGTTGAACGGCTGAGCAGGGAGATTAGGCGTCATACCCGGGTGGTAGGCATCTTCCCCAACCCCGAGTCCTACCTGCGGCTGGTGACAATGTACCTGATGGAATACTCGGAGGACTGGTCGGTAACCAGGTTTTCCTGAGCAAGGAGTCGCCCAAATCGCTCGACCAACAGGCGGCGTGACATGGTAAGCGGCGTTCAACGTTGCGAACTGGATTTGTCAGTAACCATTGCTTCCGCTTCCTGTTCCCGCAGGGGGATCTTCTCCAGTTCGCTGAAGAAATTTTCACGTTCCAGCTGCGCTTCCCTGTCGCTTACAAGCAGCATCTCAATAATAGGCAGCAACATGGTGATTTGGTTCCCGTCTATGTGTCCCCCTGGACAGTATCATATAATGGTATTGATTACCATGGCATTGAATGGCTTTTTTGGCAATATTCTTCCTATCTGCTATAATAAACAAAACAGCACAGAAGGGGAGGCCCTATGGCTGAGAAAAAGAAGAAGGAACCAAGCCGCGCGCAGGTGATCATCACGAAGATTGCCAAGGTCCTCGGGCTGATCTGGCTGCTTGCCATCATCGCGTTTCTCCTCTTTGGGAAGTTTGCCGAAGCCCTGGCGCTCCTTTTCCCGGCCCTTCTGCTCCTTGCCTTCATGAGCCCGATGACCGCCAAAGACTACCTGTTTTTGATCTGGTGGGACAAAGGCGGCAAGAAATAGGGGAGAAGCCGTGCCGGCTTTTGGGCGCCCTGGCCGGCACCTTTAGCCAACCACCTTTTCCGGGATGTGTACCCCTATCATCATCAGGATCGGAGGGCTGGACCATGGCCACACGCTGCCCCCGCTGCGGCGGCATGATGAACTTTCAGGCCACCACCTACGCCAGGAACCGGGCCCGGCATGGCGTGCTCTATTGGCTTTTGATCGGCTGGTGGCTGCACCCGCTGCTGTGGATTTTCCTGACGGTGCCGATGCTGCTGTGGCGCATCATCGCGCCCAACCGCAGGCAGGTGGCGTGCACGGCCACCGTGGCCGTCTGCCAGCAGTGCGGCTATACCACGTAGAAGCTTAAAAAGCTGGCATATCGTCCTTTACCGAGGGCCTGCTGTCTTGGGGTTCGGACGGCAGCCCTTCTCTTTTCCCCGAAACATCAACGGATTTGCTCTTCCGGAACAGTTACCGTCTTTATTGGCGGGTACCCCTATGTGTAAGAAAAGATCTCCAAAGCGGGGGATAAGGAAAGGCCATTTTAAAGCGCTGTCAAAACACACAGGTCGGCTGTCCGCAGCCGCGTATCCAATACACCAATTGCACAGGGAAACACAGCGAGCGCCCTTGAGTTCCTTGCCCGCATATGGTAATATCGGACCAAGCCAAAAAGGAATGCCTTGTCTGATTTATGGTTTTTTGTTGTCTATTGCCAAAAGACCAGGGGCAGACCGGAGAGCGGTGCCAGATGTCAGAACTGCTGATGATGCATAATATTAGGAAATATTTTCCCGGCGTAAAGGCATTGCGCAGCGTCAGCCTTGCCATCCGCGCGGGGGAGGTCCATGCCCTGATCGGGGAAAACGGCGCGGGCAAGTCGACCCTGATGAAAATTCTCAGCGGCGTGTATGGAATGGATGAGGGCGAAATCTTCTGGGATGGCCAAAAGGTGGAAATCTCATCCACCGCGGATGCTACGGAGCTGGGCATCAGCATCATCTACCAGGAACTCAACCAGCTGCCGAATATGTCGGTGGCTGAGAATATCTTTCTGGGCCGGGAGAAGCGCACCCGGAATATCTTCCTCAACAGCCGTGAAACCTTTAGCGAGGCCCGGAAGTTTTTGGACAATGTTGGGCTGGACGTTGATGTGCGCGCCCTGTGCAAGGACCTGTCCATCGCGCAGCGCCAGATGGTTGAAATCGCCAAAGCGCTGTCTGTCAATGCCAGGCTCATCGTGATGGACGAGCCCACATCCTCGCTCACCGACAGGGAAATCACCGTGCTCTTCGGCCTGATCCGCAGGCTCAGGGAGCAGGGCGTCGCCGTGGTGTTTATTTCCCACAAACTGGAGGAGATATTCCAGATCAGCGACCGGATCACTGTGCTGCGGGACGGGGAATACATCGGCACCGTCGAAACGGTTGACTGCAGCGAGGACCTGCTGATCCAGATGATGGTTGGGCGCTCGCTCACCGGTTTCTACCCCAAACGGGAGGTGCCCATCGGCGATGTGGTGCTTCAGGTGGAACACCTCAATGCGGGGCGGAGCGTGCGCGATGTCAGCTTCGATGTCCGCGCGGGTGAAATTCTCGGCTTTGCCGGCCTGGTGGGCGCGGGGCGCAGCGAAACCATGCGCGCCCTCTTCGGGGTGGACCCAATGGAATCAGGCAGAATTGCCGTAAATGGCAAGACGCTGTCCCACCACAGCCCAAGCGACGCCATCCAATGCGGCATCGGCCTGGTACCGGAAGACCGCAAGCTGCAGGGGCTGATCCTCAAGATGACCGTGCGGGAGAACACCACGCTGGCCAATATGGAAGCGACGCGGGAAAAAGGCTTTGTCAGCCGGCGCAAGGAAGAGCAGATTACCCGCGAATATGTGCGGAAGCTGGATATCAGAACGGCCGGCACGGAACAGAAGGCCGTCAACCTGTCCGGCGGCAACCAGCAAAAGGTCGTCATCGCCAAATGGCTGGCGACCGGTTCCAGGGTGCTTATCCTGGATTCCCCCACCCGCGGCATCGATGTGGGCGCCAAGAAAGAGATTCACGAACTGATGGGTGAGCTGGCCAGCCAGGGGGCGGCCATCATCATGGTCTCATCTGAACTTCCCGAAATTCTGGGAATGTGCGACCGGATCATCGTCATGCATGAGGGCAGCATCCGGGGAGATCTTAAACGAAGCGAGGCAACGCAGGAAAAGATTATGGAAATCATCCTGACTTCAAAAAAACAGGCCATCCCGCAAGGGGAATAATCAGCAAAGAGGCGAAGCAGAAATGTCAAAATCCAACAACTTCCTGGCCGGCGTTTCCGGCCGATTCAGGAAACTGCGCCAGGCGAACACCTTCAATATCTTCATGATCCTCCTGGGAATGTGCCTGATTATGTCCTTCGCGGCAGGGAGCAAGTTCCTCTCCGTGAGCAACATCACCTCCGTCGTGCGCCAGTTCTCTTTCTATGCGATTATGTCCATCGGCATGGTCATGGTCATCCTGACCGGCGGGATCGACCTGTCGGTCGGCTCCATCTTCGCGTTTTCCGGCGTTATCACCTGTATGGCCATCATGCGCTGGGGCGTGCCGGTCCTTCCATCGGTGCTGCTGGGTGTCCTTGCCGGGGCTGCTTTCGGCTTGCTTAACGGACTTTGCATCACCAAACTGCAGCTGCCGCCCTTTATCGCGACCCTGGGTACCATGAGTATTGCCCGCGGCCTGTCCTATGGCATTACCGGGGGGTATCCCATCGGCAGCCTGCCCGATTCATTCAAGTTCATCGGCCTGGGAAACATTCTGGACATCCCGACACCCATTATCTGGATGATTCTGCTGGCCCTGCTGTTCTCGGTGTTTCTGCGCTTCACCGTCCGGGGGCGCTGGGTATATGCCATCGGCGGGAATGAGGAGGCCGCGCGCATCTCCGGCGTGAAAGTCAACCAGACCAAAAGCCTGGTCTACATCTTTTCGGGAATGATGGCGGCCGTTGCCGGCATCGCGACCGCGGCACGGCTGGGCGTGGGGCAATCCACGGCGGGCGTCGGCTATGAGATGGACGCCATCGCCGGGGTCATCATCGGCGGGGCAAGTGTGAGCGGCGGGTACGGCAATATCATCGGGCCCATCATGGGCGCCGCCATCATGGGCGTGCTTCGCAACGGGCTTGTACTGCTGGATGTATCCGCCTACTGGCAGCAGGCAGTCATCGGCGTGGTCATCATCATCGCCGTATCCTTTGACAAACTGCAGCACGACAGGAAGAGCCCCATCAGCGTCTCCAAATAAGTGGAACGACGATACCCCGGGCAGGGGTATTTCGCAATATTCAACCGAAAGAGGAGGAAAAACCATGAGGAAACTAATCTGTCTCACTCTGGCCGCGCTGCTGGCGCTGTCCCTGGTCCCAGCACTCGCGGAGGAACTTACCATCGCAGTCGTCCCCAAATCCCTGGACAACGCCATCTTCCTGGATTCCAAGACCGCAGCTGAGGAAGTCGGCAAGGAATTGGGCATCAAAATCCAGTGGGAAGGCTCCATGACTTCTGATGCCGCGCAACAGGTCAACGTCATTGAGTCCTTGATTGAGCGCCAGGTCAACGGAATCCTGATTTCCTGCAACGACGCTGACGCGCTCAAGGATGTCATTGACCGGGCAGTAGACGCCGGGATCGTCGTAGGTATCTTTGACTCTGACTCCCCCGACTCCAAGCGCGCTTTCTACTGCGGCACAGACAACTATGCCATCGGCAAGCTTTCTGCCGAGTATATGATGACCTTCCTGCCCCAGGGCGGCAAAGTCGCCATCCTCACGGGCGTGCTTGGCGCGCCGAACCTGGAAATGCGCATCACCGGCTTCAAGGAAACCCTGGCAGCCGCCAACAGCCCCATCGAAGTGCTGCCTGTCCAGACCGGACATGACGATGTGCAAAAATCCGTGGAAGTCGTTAACCAATATACCGCGGCAAACCCGGACCTGGCGGGCTGGTTCTTTGACGGCGGCTGGCCCTACTTTGCTGATCCCGATGCGCTGACCGAGCTGGCAGCTTTCGTCGAAAAGGGCGGCAAGATCGTATCCATTGATACCTTCCACCCCATGGGCCAGTTTATTCCCCTGGGCATGGTGGATGTGCTGATCGGGCAGGATTACTTCGCCATGGGCCGTATCGGTGTGGAAACCATCTATAAGCTTATCAAGGGCGAAGAGGTCGAATTGGGCGTCACCAACGAAAAGGTCAAGAACTACATCGACACCGGCTATGAAGTGGTCACTATAGACAACTACGAAGAAATGTGGGCCAACAAGAAGCCCTGGTAAAAACCTCACGCAAGGCTGGGCAATCCTTGCCCGGGCGCAACAGAATCCTTTGGCGGCAGCCGTCTTGAAAGCGGCTGCCTTTTGATTTGCGATTTCCGGAAAAACGGGGCGATTCATGTTTGCCTTGCGGTTCTTTTTACCGGCCCACTCGTGCCCCCGGTTGCGGGGTATAATGCGGGAAAGGAGATGAGCCTATGAAGACTTTGCGGCGCGTTCTTGCGGCCCCCAAACGATGGCTCTCCCGAAAAGGGAAACCGGAGGAACAGTTGTTCTGCACGGAGACAAGCTGAGGCCATGTGAAGAAACGCGGCGGCAGCCTGAATGAACCTAACCCCGCGCGGGATAACTGCTTTAACATCAGCAACTGTAAACTGTAACCCCCCTTCCCAAGGCCCGGCGGACTGGTTTACGAGACGG
>JAAYJP010000017.1 GCA_012522875.1 Clostridiales bacterium
ACCGGCAGGGCAAAAGCTGAAGCTTCCCCGGACCCTTATGTGCGTTTGGCGGTTGAATCCTACACCCACTATCTGAACAAAGGCCGGGTGATGCCAGCGCCTAAGGAGCTGCCGGATGAACTGCGCGAAAACCGCGCGGGTGCCTTTGTTACCCTGCACAAGGGCGGGGCGCTCAGGGGCTGCATCGGCACCATCAGCCCCACCCAGGCGACGCTGGCAGAGGAGATCATACACAATGCGGTGAGCGCCGCTTTCCGGGATCCCCGGTTTGAGCCGCTGCGGGCAGAAGAACTGCCCCATGTTACCTGTTCGGTGGATGTGCTGGATGAGCCGGAGGCTGTTGGGTCCCAGGACGCGTTGGACGTAAAAGAATACGGTGTCATTGTCTCAAGCGGCGCCCGGCGCGGCCTGTTATTGCCCAATCTGGAAGGTATCGATACGGTTGAAGAGCAGGTGTCCATCGCCAAAAAAAAGGCTGGCATTGGTCCGCTGGAGCCTGTTAACCTTGAGCGTTTCAGGGTGGTGAGGCACACATGACCCATTGCCCCCTGTGCCACCGGCAATGTGTGCTGAAGGAAGGGCAGACAGGCTTCTGCCAGGCGCGTATCATGCGGGATGGGATTTCCAGGCCCCTGGGCTACGGGAAAGTGACCTCCATTGCCCTTGACCCGCTTGAGAAGAAGCCCCTGGCCCGCTTTTACCCGGGTAAAAAGGTGCTGTCAGTGGGTGGCTTTGGCTGCAACATGGCCTGTTACTTCTGCCAGAACCATGAGATTGCCCGGGCAGGGGAGAAAGAGATTCCCTGGCGTGAGATAAGCCCCGAAGAGTTGTGCGATCTGTCCCGAAAGATGGTGCCCCAGGGCAACATCGGACTGGCGTTCACCTACAACGAGCCTATGCTCAACCTGGAGTACATCGCTGACTGTGCGGATATCTTAAGGCCCTTGGGGCTGAAGACCGTAGTGGTGACCAATGGGTGCTTCTGCCTGGACGCGGTAAGGGAGTTCTTGCCCAAAGTGGACGCTTTCAATATCGACCTGAAGGGGTTCACGCCCCAGTGGTACCGCCGCCTGGGCGGCGACCTGGAGACGGTAAAGGCCTTCATTACCGCCGCTCACCAGGCCAGCCATGTGGAAGTGACCACCCTGGTGGTGTCGGGGCAGAATGACAGCCCGGAGGAAATTGCCGCCCTGGCCGCCTGGCTGGCCGGGATCAGCCCGGTGATCCCTTTGCACCTGAGCCGCTGCTTTCCCCGCTATCACGCCGATGAACCACCTATCGCGGGGCAGATGCTGGCAGAACTTCAGGAAACGGCGGGGGCTTATCTTGATACAGTGCTTCTGGGCAATATATAGCCTGCAAATCAGGGTATGATGGAATCATACAATACTATCTTGGCAAGGGAGGCGTATCCGTTGGCCCGGAAGAGAAATCAACCCTACTTGATCGCTTTTGTAGCGGTGATGGCGGCGGCTGCATTTGTATCCAACTACCTGAGCATTCCCGTGGGTTCATCCCGGGTGCATCTGGGCAATATCATAGCCCTGCTCTCCGGCATGCTGTTTGGAGGGCCCTTGGGGGCGCTGGCAGCGGGCCTGGGCTCCGGTATTTTTGACATTGTCTATGGCTTCATTGACCCGGTTTCGGGCGGCGCCATCCCGCCGATGCTTGAGGCTCTGGTCACCTTTGCCAACAAGGGGCTGATGGCCTTTGCCTGTGGGGTCATCGTGAATGATCGGAAAAACACGCTGTCCCGCGCGGTGATCGCCTATGCAGGGGCTGTTGCCGGCGCTTCACTGTATGTGACGCTTTTTTTACTGAAAACACTTTTCTATTCCCTGGCTTTCACGCCCAGCACGCTGAATGTGTATGTGCTGTCGCGCCTGGCCACCTCAACGGTCAACGCGGCCATCGCCATTGTGGTTTCCCCTCTCCTTTACAGGCTCCTGCGCCCGGCATTGGAGAGCGCGGGGCTCTATCAGCACCTGGATGCCAATCTGCTTGACTGGCCAGGAAGAAAGGCGGCTCGAGGATGAATATTTCCACCTTTCGGGTTGCGGGCGGGGAGAAGGTAGCCATTGGCTCCTTCTCTACCAGGGGCGGAGACGGTTTGGACAAAAAAGAAGTCAAACGCAAACTGATGCCGGAGAACATCCAAAGGATGGCGGCGCTTCAGGAGCGGCTTTTCGCTGAAAACCAGCACGCGCTGCTCATTGTGCTCCAGGCTATGGACGCGGCCGGCAAGGACGGCACCATCAAGCACGTGATGACAGGCCTCAACCCCCAGGGTACGCAAGTGGTGAGTTTTAAAGTGCCTTCCAGCGAAGAAAACGACCACGACTACCTTTGGCGTGTAGCCAAAGCGGTGCCCAGGCGAGGGGAAATCGGCATTTTCAACCGCTCCCACTATGAGGATGTGATCGTTGCCCGGGTGCACGACCTGGTGCGTTCCTCGCAAATTCCACAGGAACTCATTACCGGGGATATATGGGAAAAGCGCTACCGCCAGATCAGGGATTTTGAGCGCTATCTGGGGGAGAACGGCATCACGGTGGTCAAAATATTTCTCCACCTCTCAAAGGATGAGCAGCGGGAGCGCCTGCTGGCCCGCATCCTTGAGGAGGACAAAAACTGGAAGTTCAACCCAGGGGACATCCAGGAACGCAGGCACTGGGACAAATACCAAGCCGCTTATGAGCATTTGCTCAACAATACCTCAACCCCAGAGGCGCCCTGGTATGTGGTGCCGGCGGACCGCAAATGGTTTGCCCGCTACCTGGTGAGCGAAATCGTACTGCAGGCCCTTGAGCGCCTTGACCCGCGGTTTCCGGAGCTTTCTTCTGAGGAGCACGCGATGTTGGCGGAGGGCCGGAAGTTGCTGGAAGAAGACGCTTAGGGACGTACCGACAAGGCCTTTGTCGGATTATGACTCGGGAATGGCGGGGGCATTATTCTGTGCCCGATTTTTCCGCGGACGGAGCAATCGCGGTGAAAACCTGGCTTCCCAAGGCCGCCTTAATGCCTATGTCCCAGGGGCGGGCCAATGGCCGATAGGATCAGGCCTTCCGAAACCCGCAGCAGAGGGGCTCTCCTACGGTAAAACCCCGCCAGTCCGGCGGGGTTTTGATGAGGCGTGTTTGTGATTCAGCGCTTTGAAAACTGGGGCGCACGGCGGGCGCCTTTGAGGCCATACTTCTTGCGCTCCGTCATCCTGGGGTCGCGGGTGAGGAAACCGGCCTTTTTAAGCTCTCCCCGCAGTTCCGGGTTGGCCTTGCAAAGCGCCCGGCTGATGCCATGGCGGATAGCGCCGGCCTGGCCTGTGGGACCGCCGCCGTGTACATTCACCAGCACATCAAACCCCGTGGATTTGACCAGTACCAAGGGCTGGCGCACGGTCATCTTCAGGGTTTCCATGCTGAAATAATCATCCATCTCGCGCTTGTTGATGACCACATCACCCTTGCCGGGCACCAGGCGCACCCGGGCAACGGCCTTCTTGCGGCGGCCGACGGCGTTGAAATCTGCTACTGCCATTATGCTTTACCCCCTTGACCTTCCAGGTGCAGCGCTTCTGGCTGCTGTGCCTGCTGGCGGTGCTCCGCCCCATTGTATGTGAAAAGCTTGGTCAGCATCTGCCGGCCCAGCGGGCCCTTGGGCAGCATGCCCTTCACCGCGTGCTTCACTGCAAATTCCGGCTTATTGGCCATCAGTTCCCGGTATCTGGTTTCCTTGAGGCCGCCCGGGTAGCCGGAGTGATGGTAGTAAATTTTCTGATCCAGCTTTTTGCCGGTCAGCTTGACCTTGCTGCAGTTCAGGATAATCACAAAATCCCCGGTGTCCACGTGGGGGGTGTAGGTGGGTTTGTGTTTGCCGCGCAGGATGCCGGCGACCTGGCTGGCCAGGCGGCCCAACACCATGCCGTCAGCGTCAACGACGAACCATTTACGCTCTACGCTTTGGGCGTTAGCCATGTAGGTGTTCACGGATACTCCTCCTTGAGAAAATTTAAACGGTGGGCAAGCCTGATGGTCGCAGCCTCGCCTGTGGTTCAATAGTCTCGGGGCTAACGAAGCCTATTGACGCAACAA
>JAAYJP010000181.1 GCA_012522875.1 Clostridiales bacterium
CCATGGCGCTTCTCTTTTCCCTCGTACTCATTCTCAGCAGCTTCCACACGGCCGGGCTGGCGGAAACGCACCACACCCTGCTTTCCGATGCCAAAGCCTATGTGCAGCAGGAAATGGACGGGCTTAAAACGGCGCTGGCAGCGCTCGGGCGCGACACCATTGGCCTTCCGGCTGCGGATCCCTCAGCGTACGCTGCGCTCAACAGCGCGCTGAATTCCAGGCCGTATTTTTTTGACCTTGTTATCTGCGACAGCAACACCGATGTGCTGCATGTGGCCACCGTGATCGATGGCAGCTGGATCGGCCTTAACCTGGACAGCATCGACCGGATGGGCGAGCTGTTCATACAAACGCCGGCCTTTGTGATGAAACCGCTGGCCTCCGCCGATGACACCCCTTTCATCTACTGCTCGGTGCCGGTGGAAGGCCGGGGATGGGTGATTGCGATCATCGATCCCTACAGCTTTGGGGCGTCACTGACCACCCTGTCTGTGGGACAGAATGTGGAATTTGGCCTGATCACCACCGACGGGACCAACATCTACTCCGGCAATATGACGGAAATCAGCCGGAATGTGCTTACCGATCCGATGTATGCGGAGTTTGAAAGCCTGCGCGGGCTGATTCAGGAGCATATGCTTCCGCAGCGGCAGGGGGAGGGCGAATACACCTTCTATGCCAGCGGCATGGGCAGTTTGCACCGCAAAACCATTGTCTGGGATACCGTCACGGCCTTTGAAACAGACCTGCGGATTTATGCCAACACGGAGCCCGCCGGGGAAGAAACCGCTGCCGCCGCCCGGCCCCTGCGCGGCTTTGCCGCAGAGGAGATGGCCTGGCTGGACAGCGCCAAAGCGCTGATAACGGAAGCGTTCACCCAGGCGGATGCGCTGGGCGCTTCCGCGGCGGAGGCGTATGCGGCGCAGGGCGGCGACAGCAAAGCCTTTTTGGATGCCCTGGAAGAATACTCCCGGCAAAGCCCGCTGGTTCGCAATGTGTTTTTTGTAAACAGTGAGCAGTTTATTGCCAGCG
Organism: Clostridiales bacterium; assembly: GCA_012522875.1. Lineage (GTDB taxonomy): Bacteria > Bacillota > Clostridia > Christensenellales > Aristaeellaceae > UBA6115. Next base: position 1,033 of record JAAYJP010000181.1, read on the forward strand.
CCTATCCTGCCTACAACGCGGGCTTTGCGTGGGCGGACAGGTTCACGGGGTTCGCCTTTGACATCAGCGCATCCGATACACCGTTTTTCCATCCGCCCGTCACCGGTGCGGACCACGATGCCCCCTCCGTTCTGACGATGGGGCTTGGCCATCCCGTCCATGTGAAGGGAGAGAGGGTCGGCTGGATCATTGGCATGGTGCGGGTGTATGACCTTGCCGCCTACCTGACACGCCTGCAGGCCCTGGGGCAGAACATCAACTTTACCCTGTCCACCCTGGATGGCCTGGTGCTTTACGATGGGGACATGGTGGAAATCGGCAAAAACCTGCTGGCTGACCCTGTGTTTACCCAGTCTGAAAGCCTGCAGGCCTTTGTACGCGATGAACTGATGCCTCTTTCAGGCGGATCCAGCGAATACACCTTTTATGGCGCGGGCATGACACAGGAGGTGCTCAAGCGCGTCGCCTGGTCCACCCTTTCCCTGAATGGCATGGAACTCAAGCTGGCCATGAATTCTGAATGGCAGGCTGAATAAACGCCCTTTATCAACGCAAACAAGGGCTGCCCCATTTTTCCTTTTCCCGCCTTTTCCGGTGGGCAAGGGCCGGATGGCGGCAGCCCTTTCCTATTTTTCAGACAAACG
>JAAYJP010000182.1 GCA_012522875.1 Clostridiales bacterium
ACCATCACCTTCAAGGTGATGTAAGCAGGAGAGAGGATGACCAGCCGTTTCCATTCGGTCCGCCTGATTGAGGACAAGTGCCGTGGCTGCACCAACTGCCTCAAACACTGCCCCACTGAGGCCATCAGGGTGTATGACAAGCGCGCCCACATCATTGATGAGCGTTGCATTGACTGCGGCGAGTGCATCCGCATCTGCGACTATCACGCCAAGGTGGCCCAAACCGACACGCTGGAAGACATCAAGCGATTTCCCCACCCGGTGGCGCTGCCGGCCCCCACCCTCTACGGCCAGTTCCGGCATCTGACGGATATCAGCGTCATCTATGAGGCGCTGCTGTCCCTGGGCTTTAAAGAGGTGGCCGACGTGGCCCGGGGTGCTGACGTGGTGACGCTGGCCATCAGGCGCGCGCTGCGGGACCCCCAGCGGCCCCGCCCCCTGATCTCCTCCGCCTGCCCCACCATCACCCGCATCATCCAGGTGCGCTACCCGGCGCTGATCCCCAACATCATCAACCTCCGCCAGCCCATGGAGGTCGCGGCCCAGATTGCCAGGCGGGACTACGCCAGCAAGCACGGGGTGGCGCCTGAGGACATCGGCATCTTCTTCATCACGCCCTGCGCTGCCAAGATGACCTCTATCAGAAGCCCGATCGGGCACGCGAAGTCAGCGGTTGACGGGGCGATTTCCATCCTGGAGATCTACGGCCACATCGCCCCCCTGGTGGGCAAGATCAAGCCGGCCGGCAAGGTGCCTGAGTTCTCCCCCTTTGGCATGGGCTGGGCGGGCAGCGGCGGGGAGCTTGACGCGGCGGCCCCCCGCAACAGCATCGCCGTGGACGGAATTGACAACGTCATCCGGGTGCTGGAGGAGATGGACAACAACACCATCACCGGCTTTGACTATTTCGAGGGCTCCGCCTGCCTGGGCGGCTGCGTGGGAGGGCCGCTGAACTTTGAGAACAACTACCTGGCCCGCAACACCATCCAGACCATCCAGGACGCGATGCCCAAAACCCAGCCCGAGCAGCTGGTGCGCTCAGCCGAACTGGCGCGGGACAGCCTGTATTTTGACCAGGAGATCCCGCCCAATGACAGCATGAAGCTGCACGAGAGCATCGCTGGAGCCATTGAGCGGATGGAGGAGATGAACCGCATCATCGAGGAGCTGCCCGGCTACGACTGCGGCTCCTGCGGGTCGCCCACCTGCCGCTCCTTTGCCGAGGACATCGTCAGGGGCAATTCTTCCGAGCACGACTGCATCTATATCCTCAAGGATACCCTGAAGGTGATGGCCCAGAAGATGGTGGACATCTCCAAGACCAAGCGGGAATAGGAGGCAAGCGCCCTTGACAGTACAGGAACTGATGGCTTTGGCCCAGGCCCGGGAGCTGACCCCGGGGCTTGCCCTTGACGGCGGGGTGACCTGCGGCTATGTCTGCGACCTGCTCAGCTGGGTGATGGCCCGGGGCCAGGCGGGCATGGCCTGGGTGACGGTGCAGACCCACATGAACGTGGTGGCGGTGGCAAGCCTGCACGAGATGGCCTGCGTGATTCTGCCGGATGGCATCCTGATGGATGAGGCGCCCCTTGAGAAGGCCCGGGAGGAGGGGATTGTGGTCCTCAGCTCGCAGCTGTCTGCCTATGAGCTCTGCGGCCTCATGTATGCCGGGGGGCTGGCGGCGCCCGCGCGCTGAGGTGCTCTACTACGACCTCCACATCCATTCGGCGCTGTCCCCCTGCGCTGAGGATGAGATGACGCCCCACAATGTCTGCGCCATGGCGGCGCTCAAGGGCCTGGATCTGATCGCCCTGACCGACCACAACGCCGCGGGCAACCTGCGCTCCTTTGAGGAGGCGGCGCTGGCGCGGGGGCTGATGTTCCTGCCGGGGATTGAGGTGACCACGGCCGAGGAGGTGCACATCCTCACCTACTTCCCCACGGTGGACGCGGCGGAAGCCATGGGGGCCTGGTGCCGGGAGCAGCTGATGGGGCAGCGCAACAAGCCCGAGTTCTTTGGCACACAGCGGCTTTTTGGCAGCCGGGACGAGCCCAGGGGGGAGGAGGAAGCCCTCCTCATCGGCGCCCTGGCGGCCGACCTGGGCCAGGTCTGCAAAAAAGCCCGGGGACTTGGCGGGGTGCCGGTGCCGGCCCATGTGTTCAGGAGCTTCGGCCTGATGACGGTGCTGGGGTTTTTCCCGGCTGAGTCAGGCTTCCTGACTGCGGAGACCAAGCCGGGTGAACAGCTGCCAGCGGGCATGGTAGCGCTTCACTCCTCAGACGCCCACACCCTGGGCGCCATCGCGGAGCGGGAGCACGCGCTGCCGGTGTCAGCGCGCACCAATCAGGCGGTGTTGGGGTTTCTCCTTGACCACAAGGTTTAGCAAAATATCTACCCTATCATCAAAGAAAGAAGGAAAGGCGCTCATGGAAGTAACACAGGACAAGTACGCACAGCTTCAACAGGTGATCGACGAGTATAAGGACCAGCAGGGGCCATTGATGCCTGTTATGCAGGCTGCTCAGGAGATTTTCGGCTGCCTCCCCCAGGATGTGCAGGAGAAGATCGCCGATGGGCTGAACATCACATTAAGCGATGTGTATGGCGTGGCCACCTTTTATTCCCAGTTCGCGCTGGCGCCCAAGGGGACTCACGTGATCAACGTCTGCATGGGCACAGCCTGCTATGTGAAGGGCGCCCAGGCGGTGCTGGACAAGCTGTCGGAATCCCTGGGGGTGAAGCCCGGCGGTACCACGGCTGATGGCAAGTTCACCCTGCAGGCAACCCGCTGCATCGGCGCCTGCGGCCTGGCCCCGGTCATCATGGTGGACGAGGATGTTCACGGGCGCCTGTCGCCTGAGGACGTGCCCGCCATCCTGGCAAAGTACGAGGACTGATGCGCGACCTGTCCCTTCACCTGACTGACCTGTGCCAGAACAGCATCCAGGCGGGGGCACAGCTGGTGGAGGTCAGCCTGGCGCTGGCGGATGAGGGAAAGCTGACGCTGGTCATCCAGGATGACGGGCACGGCATGGACGCGGACACCCTGGGCAGGGTGCACAGCCCTTTTACCACCCACCGCACCACCCGCAAGGTGGGCATGGGCATCCCGCTGACAGAGAACAACGCGGTGGCCACCGGCGGCGGGCTTGAGGTGATCAGCAGCCCCGGGAAGGGCACCACCCTGACAGCCACCTTTTTCACCCGCCACATCGACTGCCCCCCGCTGGGGGACCTGGCGGAGACCATGGCCACCCTGATCCTGGCAAATCCTGAGGCGATGGATTTCACCCTCAGCCTGCGCTCCCCCAAGGGGGAGGAGCGGCTGGACACCCGGGAGATCCGCCAGGCGCTGGGGGAGGATGTGCCGCTGAACACCCCAGAGGTGGTCCAGTGGATGATTCAAGCCACACAAGATATGATTCAACAGATTTTTGGAGGAGAGCTGCAATGAAAACAATGGCCGAACTGGAAGCAATCCGCAAGCAGACCCTGGACAGGATCAACCTGCGCAAGGAGGACAAAGAGGACGAGGTGCGCGTGGTGGTGGGCATGGCCACCTGCGGCATCGCGGCGGGCGCACGCCCTGTGATGATGGCCTTTTTGACCGAGGCCACCAAAAGGCATTTGAGCAATGTCACCGTGTCCCAGACCGGCTGCATCGGCATGTGCCGCTATGAGCCCATGGCCGATGTGTTTGTGCCCGGGCAGAACAAGGTCACCTACGTAAACCTGGACGAGGGCAAGGCCAGGCGCATCATCACCGAGCACATCGTCAACGGCAACCCGGTGGTGGAGTATATGATCGCCGCTGATCCCAAACCAATGTCTGACAGCAAGGGGGATTCCAAATGAATTTCTATCGCTCGCATATCCTGGTGTGCGGCGGCACCGGCTGCACCTCTTCCGGCTCTGACAAAATCCACGAGCGCTTTGACCAGAAACTGGCGGAGCACGGCCTTGACAAGGAAGTCAGCGTCGTCAAAACCGGCTGCTTTGGCCTGTGCGAAGCGGGCCCCGTGGTCATCGTCTACCCGGAAGGCACCTTCTATTCCCACATCAAGGTGGAGGATGTGGACGAGATCGTGGCCGAGCACCTGCTCAAGGGCCGCATCGTGCGCCACCTGGTCTACCACGAGAAGGGCGAGCACCCCGAGGTGGGCCGCGCGCTCAATGACATCGGCTTTTACAAGCACCAGACCCGGGTGGCACTGCGCAACTGCGGCGTGATCGACCCGGAGAACATCGACGAGTACATTGCCTTTGACGGTTACATGGCCCTGGGCCGTGCGCTCAATGAGATGAAGCCTGAGGACGTGATCCAGGTGATCAAGGATTCAGGCCTCCGGGGCAGAGGAGGCGGCGGCTTCCCCACCGGGCTCAAGTGGCAGCTGACCGCCCAGACGCCTGGGGAGAAGAAATACGTGGTCTGCAACGCCGACGAAGGGGACCCGGGGGCCTTTATGGACCGCTCGGTGCTGGAGGGCGATCCCCACGCGGTGCTGGAGGCGATGGTGCTGTGCGGCTATGCCATCGGCTCTGATGAGGGCTTTATCTATGTGCGCGCGGAGTATCCCATCGCGGTCAAGCGGCTTGAGATCGCGCTGAGGCAGGCCCGGGAATATGGGCTGTTGGGCCAGAACATCCTGGGCAGCGGCTTCAACTTCGACATCCACATCCGCCTGGGCGCCGGCGCTTTTGTGTGCGGCGAGGAGATGGCCCTGATGACCTCCATCGAAGGCCACCGCGGCGAGCCCCGGCCCAAGCCGCCCTTCCCGGCGGTCCAGGGGCTGTTTGACAAGCCCACTAACATCAACAACGTAGAGACCTTTGCCAACATCCCCCAGATCATCATCAAGGGTGCTGAGTGGTTTAAGGGCATGGGCACCCAGCGCTCCCCCGGCACCAAGGTGTTTGCCCTGGGCGGGAAGATCAACAACACCGGCCTGGTGGAGGTGCCCATGGGCACGCCGCTGAAGACCGTCATCTACGACATCGGCGGCGGCATCCCCAAGGGCAAGGCCTTCAAGGCTGTGCAGACCGGCGGCCCCTCCGGCGGCTGCATCCCCATGAGCCTGATTGATGTGCCTATTGAGTATGACTCATTGGTTCAGATCGGCTCCATGATGGGCTCCGGCGGCATGATCGTGATGGACGAAGACAACTGCATGGTGGACATCGCCCGGTTCTTCCTGGACTTCACGGTGGACGAATCCTGCGGCAAGTGCACCCCCTGCCGGGTGGGCACCAGGCGCATGCTTGAGATGCTTGACCGGATTGTGGCCGGCAAGGGCGAGGAGGGCGACATTGAAAAGCTCCAGCGCCTGGCCGAATCCATCAAGGATACAGCGCTGTGCGGCCTGGGCCAGACTGCGCCCAACCCCGTGCTGTCCACCATCAAGTACTTCCGCGATGAGTATGAAGCCCACATCAGGGACAAACAGTGCCCGGCCCACCACTGCAAGGAGCTCTTGCACCTGGAGATCACCGACAAGTGCCGCGGCTGCACCGCCTGCGCCAGGGTATGCCCGGTGGGCGCCATCACCGGCGAGGCCCGGGGCAAGCATGAGATTGACATCGACAAGTGCATCAAATGCGATTCATGCATTGAAAAATGCCGCTTTGACGCCATCATCAAGGTCTGACGGGAGGAGAGGCATATGAACATGATATCGCTCACCATTGACGGAATTAAGGTGGAGGTGCCCGAGGGCTCCACGGTGCTGGATGCCGCGCGCAAGGCCAACATCCGCATCCCCACCCTGTGCTTTTTGGAGGAGATCAACGAGATTGGTGCCTGCCGCATGTGTGTGGTGGAAACCGGCGCCCGGACACTCCAGGCTGCCTGTGTGCTGCCCGCCACCCAGGGCATGGATGTGAAGACCAACACCCGCCGGGTGCGCCACGCGCGCAAAACGGTGCTGGAATTGATCCTGTCAAACCATGACAAGCGCTGCCTTTCCTGCGTGCGCAGCCAGAACTGTGAGCTGCAGCGCCTGGCGCTGGAGCTTGAGGTGACCGACGAAACCGCCTTTAGCGGCGAGCGCACGGAGTATGAGGTGGACAACCTGTCCCCGTCCATCGTGCGGGACAACAACAAGTGCATCAACTGCAGACGCTGTGTCTCCACCTGCTACAAGGTGCAGGCAGTCGGCGTCATCGGCCCAGTGGGCCGCGGGTTCAGAACCAGTATCGAGTCTGCCTGGGATATGTCCCTCAATGACACCGCCTGCATCGGCTGCGGCCAGTGCATCGCCGCCTGCCCGGTGGGGGCGCTGAAGGAAAAGGAAGAGTCCCCCCTGGTCTGGAAGATGATCCATGACCCCAACAAGCACGTGGTGGTGCAGACCGCCCCCGCGGTGCGCGCGGCGCTGGGCGAGGAGTTTGGCCTGCCCATGGGCACCAACGTCACCGGCAAGATGGTGGCGGCCCTGCGCCGCCTGGGCTTTGACCAGGTGTTTGACACCGACTTCACCGCTGACCTGACCATCCTGGAGGAAGCCACGGAGCTGATCGGCCGCATCCAGAACAAGGGCGTGCTGCCCATGATCACCTCCTGCTCCCCGGGCTGGATCAACTACTGCGAGACCTTCTACCCGGAGTTTATCCCCAACCTGTCCAGCTGCAAATCCCCCCACGAGATGATGGGTGCCTTGATCAAGAGCTACTACGCGGAGAAGTCCGGCTTAAATGCCAAGGACCTGGCGGTGGTATCCGTGATGCCCTGCACCGCCAAAAAGATCGAGGCGGACCGCGAGGAGCTGGCCGCCACCGGCTTCCCGGATGTGGACGCGGTGATCACCACCCGGGAGCTGGCCCGGATGATCAAGTCCAACGGCATTGACTTCCTGAGCCTTCCGGATGAGGAGTTTGACAGCCTCCTGGGCGACAGCACCGGGGCGGGCGCCATCTTTGGCGCGACCGGCGGCGTGATGGAGGCGGCGCTGCGCACCGCCTATGAGACCATCACCGGAAAGACCCTTGAGAACCTGGAGTTCCACATGGTACGCGGGGTTGAGGACGTGAAGGAAGCGGTTATCCCGCTTGGGGATCTCAACCTGCGCGTGGCGGTTGCCCATGGCACCGCCAATGCCAAGACCCTGCTTGAGAGCATCAAAAGCGGCGAAAAGCAGTATGACTTCATCGAGATCATGGGCTGCCGAGGCGGCTGTGTGGACGGCGGCGGGCAGCCGCTGGTTGACGCGGAAACCCGCGTGCGCATGGACCCCAGAAAGATGCGCGCCCGGGCGCTCTACCAGGCGGATGAGGGCATGACCTACCGCAAGAGCCATGAAAACCCCGGCGTGAAGCGCATTTACGAGGATTACCTGGGTGAGCCCAACAGTCACAAGGCCCATCAGCTACTGCACACCCACTACACCGCCCGGAACAAGTACAAGACCCCGCAAAAACCCCAAGCCTGACCTCTGGACGGCCACCGAGAAAGGAAAAACGGATGAATCTCTCCAAAAAAGCCTTTGCTCTTCTGCTGTGTGTGATGCTTGTTTCCGTTTCGTTTCTGGCCATGGCTCAGCAGGCCCCCGTGCGGGTGGCGGCCCTGAAGGGCCCCACCGCCATGGGGCTGGTGAAGCTGATGGACGACAGCCGGGAGGGGGACAAATATGCCTTCACCCTGGCGGCCAGCCCCGATGTGCTGGTGCCCGCCATCGCCAAGGGCGAGGTGGACATCGCCTGCCTGCCGGTCAACCTGGCCGCCATCCTCTATAAAAACACCAAGGGCGCCATTCAGGTGACCAATGTGAACACCCTGGGCGTCATCTACATCCTGGAAAAGGGCGAGGGCGTGAAAGCGCTTTCCGACCTTTCAGGCCGCAAGGTCTATGCCAGCGGCAAGGCTTCCACCCCCGAATATGCCCTCACCTATCTGCTTGAAAAAGCCGGGGTCAAGGATGTGACGGTGGAATGGAAGGCCGAGCACGCGGAAGCCCTGGCCGCCTTCCTCCAGGACCCGGAAGGCCTGGCCATGCTGCCCCAGCCCTTTGTGACCGTGGCGCAGACCAAAAATGATCAGATCAAGATTGCCCTGGACCTCACCCGGGAATGGGAACAGGTGACTGGCGACACCATGATCACCGGCGTCACCGTGGCCAGAAAGGCCTTCCTGGAAGATAACCCGCAGGCCGCGGCCCAGTTCCTCAAGGATTACGAGGCCTCAGTCGCCTATGTAAACGCCAACACCAAGGAAGCGGCGGAACTCATTGGAGGATTTGAGATCGTGGCCGCCCCGGTGGCGGAAAAGGCGCTGCCCTACTGCAACATCACCTTCATCCAGGGCGAGGACATGGAAAAGGCCCTGGTGCCCTTCTACCAGATGCTGTTTGACCAAAACCCCCAGTCCGTGGGCGGACAGATGCCGGATGCGGCATTCTATTACAAACCTTAATCGGTTCGGGCAGATCAGGGCGGCTTTAGCCGCCCTGATTTGGCTTGCCCTCTGGCAAATCCTGGCCATGGCCCTGGGGCAGGAGTATCTGCTGGCTTCCCCGGTTCAGGTGCTGGAAAGGCTGCTGCACCTGCTCACCCAGGGTGACACCTGGCTGGCCGCCCTGCGCTCAGGCGGGCGCATCGTGCTGGGCTTTCTGGCGGCGGCGCTCTTTGGCGCTGCCCTGGCCTTTTTAAGCGCGCGCTTTCCCTGGGTCAGGGACCTGACCCAGCCGCTGGTGTCCTCTGCCCGGGCGGTGCCGGTGGCCAGCTTTGTGATTCTGGCCATCATCCTGGTGTCCACCCGCTGGCTTTCGACCCTGATCGCCTTTGTGATCGGCTTTCCGCTGATCTTTGGCAATGTCACCGAGGGCATCTGTCGGCGGGATAAGGGGCTTAAGGAGGTGGCCCAGGTGTTCCGGGTGTCGGCGGCCAGGCGGCTGCTATACATCGACCTGCCGCAGATTTTGCCCTACTTCAAATCAGGCGCTGTGAGCGCCATGGGGCTGTGCTGGAAAAGCGGGATCGCGGCGGAGCTCATCGGCATCCCCGATGGCACCATCGGCGAAAAGCTCTACATCGTAAAGGTGAACCTCTATACGGCAGAGCTGTTTGCCTGGACTGTGATCATTGTGCTTTTGAGCGGCGCCGCCAGCCGCCTGGTGGCCCTGGCCTCTGACGCCGCCATGGGCGGCCTGGAGAAGCTGTAAGATGCTGGCGCTATATGAAGTGACCAAGCGCTACGGGGCGCAGACGGTGTTTGAGCATTTTACGCTTGGCATCGCCCCGGGCGAGCGGGTTTGCCTGATGGGCGCTTCCGGCTGCGGGAAAACCACGGCGCTGAGGCTGCTGGCCGGGCTTGAGCTGCCTGATGCCGGCCGGGTGAGCCGTGAAGGGGCCATCAGCCTGGTATTTCAGGAGGACCGCCTGCTGCGCGCCCTCACCCCCCTTGGCAACCTGCGCCTGGTGACGGGCCGGGCCGCTGGGGGCCAGTTGGAAGGGCTTCTCAGCCGGCTGGGGCTGGGGGATAGCCTGAACAAGCCGGTCAGGGAGCTATCAGGCGGCATGAGGCGGCGTGTGGCCATTGCCCGTGCACTGGCGGTGCCCTTTGACGCCCTGCTGCTGGATGAGCCGTTTAAGGGCCTGGATGCGGACACCCGCAGCCAGGCGGCCAGGGTGATTTTGGAAGAAGCAAAAGGCAAAACCATCCTGCTGGTTGCCCATGACCCGGCGGAGGCCACGCTGCTTGACGCCCGGGTGATTCATCTGTAAACAACAAAAGGAGGGTATCGACATGGCACACGAGACCATCATGGCAATCCGGACCGACACCCGGCGGGACAACGCCGAGGCGCTACAAAAAGTGCTGACGGAATATGGCTGCAACATCAAGCTGCGTCTGGGTCTGCACGAAGCGGGGGACAGATGCTCTGACTCCGGGCTGATCCTGTTGGTGCTGACAGGCCCCCAGGAGGAGATAGCGCGGTTTGAGGAAGCGCTCCAACAGGTGGCGGGGGTCCAGTACAAGACCATGGCGGTGTAAGCCACCCCGGTTGACAAAGAGGGGCATGTGCCCTTCTTTTGTTTTGTGCTATGATATAGGAAAATGAACCCTGCGCGGCTGTGCGCGCCAAGGAGTGAGGATGAACCAGGCGAAACCGCTATTGATTGCACCCAAACCCCCTTTTCCCAACGCGGCGCTGCCAGTGTTGGTATACCCACAGGCGCTGGGGCCGGGGGATGATTTTGCGGCGCTATTTGAAAAGAACGGCTGGCGTGGCATCTGGGTGAACGGGGTGTATGGCTTCGACCATTTCCATGCGGATGCCCATGAGGCCCTGGGCTGCGTTGCCGGCTGGGCCAGGCTGCGCCTGGGCGGGCCTGAAGGCATCGAGGTGAAGGTGCAGGCCGGGGACGCGGTGCTGTTGCCCGCAGGCACAGGGCACAGAAATCTGGCGCAGTCGGCGGACTTCAGCATCGTGGGGGCTTACCCGCCCGGCCAGTCGCCTGACTTGCAGCGGGGGGATGTGGCGGCCTACCCCGGGCTGCTGACCCGCGC
>JAAYJP010000183.1 GCA_012522875.1 Clostridiales bacterium
CTCTTTGGCTGGCTGCCGCTTCAGATTGTCTACTTCTTTGTGATGGCTGCCGTCTTCTTCTTCCTGTCCAAATACACCGTGCTGGGGCGGCATATTTACGCGGTGGGTTCCAACGAGAAGGCAACGCGCCTTTCGGGCATCAAGACGGACCGGATCAAGATACTCGCTTTCATCCTGCTGGGCGCCGCCATCGCGGTAGCCGCTGTGGCGGAAAGCTCGCGGATGGGCTCCATCAACTCCACCTCTTCGGGCACCGGCTATGAGCTCAATGCCATCGCCATGGCCGTGATCGGCGGGGTGGCCATGGAAGGCGGCAAGGGGAAAATCACCAACACCATGTTCGGCGCCTTTATCTTTGGCCTCATCAACAACATCCTGACGCTGGTGGGCGTGAACACGCGGCTGGTCAACGCCTTCAAGGGCGCCATCATCATCATCGCCGTGCTGCTGCAGAGGAAGTCCAGGGAGCGCTGACCACGTTCGAAAAACGCATCCCTTAATATTCAGGATACTTTTGGAAAGACAGGAGGAAAAACCATGAAAATCGGAATCGACAGCTATTGCTTCCATCGCCTGTTTGGCGAGGTCTACCCGTTCCAGGACCCGCCGGATCGCATCCGGACGGTGGATGAGTTCATTGATTTTGCCAAAGGGCTGGATGTGGACGGGGTTTCCCTGGAAACCTGCTTCCTGCCAAGCCTTGAAGGCGCCTATCTCAAGGACCTGGGGGCCAAGCTGAAAGAATATGGGCTGGACTCCGTATTCGCCTGGGGCCATCCCAACGGCCTGGAGCGCGGGCTCAGCCCCGAAGCCGTTCTTGAGATGAAGGACCTTATCCCCAAAACCAGGCTGCTGGGCACCGATGTGATGCGCATCACCGGTTCCGCCTTTGACTGGCGGCATGAGAACCACCGGGACCATTTGGAGCGCCTGGTGCCCCTTTATAAGGAAGCGGCCCGGATCGCTGAAGACCACGGGGTAAAACTGGCGGCGGAAAACCATATTGACTACACGGCTGACGAGATGCTGGAGATGGTCGAGCGGGTGGGCTCCAAAAATTTCGGCGTCAACTTTGACACCGGCAATTTCCTTCGCCTGCTGGACGATCCCATCGCCGGCATGGAGAAGCTGGCCCCCTATGTGTTCTCTACCCATATCAAGGACCTGAAGATGCACCCCACTGCCCGGCCCAATGACTGGTTCTTCTTCTGCGGCGTTCCGGTGGGCTTTGGCCTGATTGACAACATGAAGCTGGCGGAGCTCCTGCACAAGGCAGGCTACCAGGGCTTCCTGGCCGTAGAAATCGACGCGCCGGCGCCTGAATGGCTGAATATGGAAGAGGAGGCCATTGCCATCAGCGTGAAGAACCTGCGCAAAATCGGCAATGCCTTCAACTGATCGGGAGGGGAGAATCATGAAGAAAACACTCAATGTCGCCATGATCGGCGGCGGATTTATGGGAAAGGCGCATTCCAATGCCTGGCTGCAGGTCAACCACTTCTTTGACGCGCCTTTCAAAGTGAAACTGAAAGCCATCGTGGGCTCAAAAACCCCCCAGGAGGACTTTGCCGCCAACTGGGGCTATGAGCTTGTCAGCTATGACTGGCGCGAGGTGGTGGCACGGGATGATATCGACATCGTGGACATCGGGACGCCGCCGTGGCTGCACATGGACATCGCCATCGCGGCCGCCAAGGCAGGCAAGCATGTGGTGTGCGAGAAGCCCCTGGCGCTCAATTATGCCCAGTGCCTCAAAATGGCCAAAGCCGCTGAGGAAGCGGGCATCGTCAGCTACCTCAATCACAATTACCGCCGCGTGCCGGCCGTGGCGTTCGCCAAGCAGCTGGTGGACGAGGGCCGCCTGGGCCGCATCTACCACTGGCGCGGCGCGTATCTTCAGGACTGGATCATGGACCCGGATTTCCCGCTGACCTGGCACCTGAAGGCCGAAACCGCCGGCGGCGGCGTCCTGTATGACCTGGGCAGCCACGCGGTGGACCTTTCCCGCTTCATCATCGGGGAGCCTGAGAGCGTCATCGCCATGGGCAGGACCTTCATCACCCACCGCCCCCTGCCCGGCGAAACCTCGGCCACTTTCTCCAAGGGCGAGGTGGACAGCCATGCCAAACGCGAGCCGGTGACTGTGGACGACGCGTTCTTCATGGCCCTGGAGTACGAAAACGGCGTCCTGGGCTCCATTGATGTCTCCCGCTTCGCCTCAGGCAGGAGGAACCACAATGACTTTGAGATCTATGGCGATAAGGGCGCGCTCAAGTTCAACTTTGAGCGCATGAACGAGCTGGAGTTCATGGACTTCACCCAGCCCGCTGATGAGCAGGGCTTCCGCAGGATTCTGGTGACAGAGGGGTCACATCCCTACCTGAAGGCCTGGTGGCCCTCCGGACATCCCATCGGCTATGAGCACAGCTTCACCAACGCGTTTTATGACTTCCTCAGCGCCATTGACACAGGCGAGCCCCTGCGCCCGGACTTTGAGGACGGCGCCAAAATCATCCGCTGCCTGGAAGCCGCGAAAAAGTCCAGCGAAGAAGGCAGAAAGGTCAGGATTGAGGAGATCACCGGCTGATTAATGCCGGCCTGCCTCAGCATCATGAACCGGCCGGGCGCAAGCCTGGCCGGCTTTTTCCATGGCGCACATAAACGGGAGCCAACGGGCCTTGGTTTCTTGCTTTCCCCGCAAGCCTTTGCTAAGATACGAAACGGAATGCAAAACAACAAGGCAAGGGAGCGTTCGGGATGCAACACTTTGATGTGGCGGTTCTTGGGGCTGGCAGCGGGCTGATTATCTCTGAAGCAGCGCTGAAAAAGGGGCTTGACTGCGCCGTGATCGAGAAGGGCGCCTGGGGCGGCACCTGCCTCAACCGCGGCTGTATCCCCTCCAAGATGCTGGTCTACCCGGCGGACCTGATCCGGCAGGCGCAGCGGGGCAAGGCGGTCGGCGTCGATTTTCCCGAGCCCAAAATTGACTGGGCCAAAATCACACGGAACATGCAGGACCAGATCGACGCCAATATCACCCTGGAAAAGGAAATGGACAGCCAGAAGGGGCTCACCACGTTTAAGGGGGAAGCTTCCTTTGTGGACAGCCACACGCTGAAAATCAGGCTGAACGACGGCGGCATCGCCCAGATCACGGCTGACACCATCGTCATTGCCACCGGTGCGCGCACGCGGATTCCGGAGATCATGGGCCTTCAAGAGACGGGATTCCAGACCAGCGAGAGCGTCTTTGGCGGGCAATTCCCCAACGCGCCCTATGAGAGCCTGCTGATCATCGGGGGGGGCGCCACGGGCTGTGAGTTCGCACACATCTTCTCCGCCATGGGCACCAAGGTCACCCTGACGGCTTTGCGGGCCCATCTGCTGCGCCAGTGGGAGCCGGAAATCAGCCAGGCGCTCAGGGAGCATATGGAGGCACAGGGGCTTTCAGTGCACACCAGCCTCAACGCCGTATCCATGGCAAAGGAGGGTGGGCTCAAGCACGTCACCTTCCAGGACATGGCCCGGGGCGGCCAGGTCACCCTGTCAGCCCAGGAGGTCTTCCTGGCCCCCGGCATTGTGCCAAACACCGACAAACTCAACCTCCAGGCCGCCGGCATCCTCACCGATCACCGGGGCTTTGTGCTCACCAATAACCGCCTGAATACCAACCTCCCCCATGTCTACGCGATCGGGGATGCGAATGGCGTGGATGCCCTGCGCCACAAGGCCAACTATGAGGCCGAGGTATTGAGCGATATTCTCTTTGGCACAGGAAAGCGCTGTGCGGACTACAGCGCCACGCCCAGAGCCGTCTACACCTCCCCCCAGTGCGCCAGCGTGGGCATGACGGAGCAAGCGGCCCGGGCCACCGGCGTCAAGGTCCGGGTGGCCTATAACCGCTACAGCGATATCGTAGCCGGCAGGGCCATGGGCTATTGGGGCAGCGGGGATGACGGCGGTTTTGCGAAAATCATCACCGATGAATCGGGCCGCCTGATGGGCGCCCATGTCATCGGCTACCAGGCCGCCGCGCTGGTACAGCCTTTTGCCTACCTGATGAATGCCGGAGGCCCCCGCCAGATGAACGACCCCGGCGGCCTCTCCCCCATCACACACGCCATGGTCATTCACCCGTCCCTGAATGAGCTGACCGCCTGGGCCCTTGGCAACTTCAC
>JAAYJP010000184.1 GCA_012522875.1 Clostridiales bacterium
ACGTTCGAAACATCTGTGTTACACCCCTTCATTCCTGACCGGGCATGCGCATGAAGCGATGCAACCGGAATACTAACCATCATAGTATAAATTGCGCAACACCTGCTGTCAAGTGCGGAAACTTTGCAGATGGGCCGGCAACGACTGACATAGATTCTCTGTTGCCACAGTGGCAATCACCCTGGGTTTTGGCGGAAATCGCTGGCAACAAGCCGGCTTATGCCTTGTAGTTTTGGGTAATGACCCTTTTTAAAACGCCATAAACCGGTCGGGAATCATGGCTGATTATGAAAGCGCCACAAAAAAGCGCAAACTTAATTCAGCCGCTTCAACATATATGCTCTCCCAAGCACGGTATGAGGAGCCGCGTCAAAATTGTCCGGGTCAGGTGGCGCTTTCAGCGGAACGGCGGCGCATCACATCGATGATGACCGCGATAACGATAAGGGCACCCTTGATCATCTTCTGCGGCCCCTGCGCCACACCCAGCAGGTTGAGCCCGTTGGAAATCACACCGATAATCAGGATACCGATCACTGTTCCCAACATACTGCCTTCACCGCCCTTCATGGAGGTGCCGCCGATGACAACCGCGGCAATGGCGTCCATCTCCTGGCCGTCTGCGTTGGTGGGTACGGCGGAGTCCAGCCGGGAAGCAAGCAGCAATGCGGCCACGCCGCAGCAGAAACCGCTAAAGGCGTAGACAAAGACTTTCGTGCGGTTTACGTCAATCCCTGAGAGCCGTGCGCAGTCCTCATTGCCCCCAACCGCAAAGGTAAATCGGCCGGGCCGAGTGTATTTCAGGCCATACCAGCCGATAAACAGAATCGCCAGCATGATCAGGATGCCATACAGCGGAATACCTGCCACACGGCTTGATACCTCTGTAAACCCCTTGGGGAAGGTGTACAGCGGCTGCCCGCCGGTGACCGTGTAGGCAGCGCCCCGCGCAAGATACATCATACCAAGCGTGGCAATAAAGGGCGGCAGGTTCAAATAGGTGATCAGCACACCGTTCAGGGCGCCAATAAACACGGAAAAAAGAATGCCCAACAGGATGGTGGCCGGCACTGACAGCCCCCAGAACTTCATCATAATGGCCATCAGCAGGCCGCTGAGGGCGATATTGGATCCGACAGACAAGTCAATGCCGCCAGAGATAATGACATAGGTCATCCCCACCGCCACCACAAAGTTGATGGAAATCTGCTGAAATACATTCAGGAAGTTGTTCATCGTCAGGAAGGCGTCGCTTGCCAGTGCCAGGTTGAAGCATAGAACGATAAAGGCAATCAGAATACCCAGAATGTTGTTGCCCGAGGTTACTTTTCTAAGCTCCTGCCCTTTGCCGCGCTGGCGCTTGCGGTAAAGCGCAAGCAGCGCGGCGCCGGCGGCCACCACCAGCAGGTCAATGCCAATTATCAGGAAAAAACCTTTCATTTCGTGGAAGCGAATTAAGCGGTTTTGCTGCGGGGTCAGGATGACTTCTTCCGGGATGGTGATATCCGCCGTTTCTTTGCCCAAGACCTCAGCAGCTTTGACCTGGGCTATGGCCCGATTGTATTCAGCCGCGCTTTCCTGAAGCGTGCGCGATGCCTCGCCCAGGGTTCCGGCGTATATCCATAATGCCAGAAACAATAATCCCAGCGCCAGGCAAACACTGACCGCGATTTTTATGCTTTTCCTCATAATCCTTCCCCTTGTTGTGCTATTGCCAGGATAGGTTTCGGGCGCAGTTCACGCGCTTTGTTTATCCCCTATGGTGGCGTATGTGAGAATTTTCTCCTGGGTCAGCGTGCCATCATTGTCAAAAAGGCCGGTTACCCGGCCCTGGCACATGACCAGAACGCGGTCGGACATGCTGAGGATTTCCGGAAGCTCTGACGAAATCATCACAATGGCAGCACCTTGTCGCACCAAATCATTGACGATGTGGTAAACCTCAATTTTTGCCCCAACATCAATGCCCCTCGTCGGCTCATCCAGGATAATTACCCGCGAGCGGCTCAGCAGCCATTTGGCCAGAACCACCTTTTGCTGGTTGCCGCCGGACAGGTTGCGGGCTCGCTGCAATGGGGAAGGCGTTTTGATGCTCAACCTCCTGATGTATTCCAGCACAGCACCCTGCTCCTTGCGCAGGTTGATTTTAAGCATGGGACCAAACTGGTCCAGCGAAGAGAGTGTGATGTTCATGCCCATGCCCATCGTAAGCACAAGCCCCTCTGACTTCCGGTCCTCCGTGGCGAAGCCCAGGCCGGCACGAATGGCATCCAGGGGATGCCGGATGTTTGTCCTCTGACCATCCACAACGATCTCTCCAGCATCCTTCTTATCCATCCCGAACAGAGCGCGGACCGTCTCGGTGCGCCCCGCTCCTACCAGGCCGGAAATGCCCAGGATTTCCCCCTCCCGGACGCTGAAGGACACATTGTTCACCTGCTTGCCAGCATTCAGCCCCTCCACCCGAAGCAACTCCCTGCCAAGGGGGACATGGATTTTGGGAAACTTTTCCTCCAGTTTCCGGCCCACCATATGGCCGATAATTGCATCAAGGGACGTGTCCGCCACATCCAAAACCGTCACATTCCTGCCATCGCGCATTATCGTGGCGCGGTCACAGATTTCCAGCACTTCCTCAAGCCTGTGCGAGATATAGATGACTGCGACCTGTTGGGACCTCAGCATGCGAATAACGGAAAACAATACATCGATTTCACGCCGGGTCAGCGGGGCCGTCGGCTCGTCCAGGATCAGGATACGGGACTGGATGGACAATGCCTTAGCCAACTCCACCATTTGCTTATGCGCCACGCCCAGGCGCCCCAACCGCTCCCTGGGATTTATGGCAATATTCAGGCGATCCAAAATCTTCCTGGCTTCGGCATACATCCTGCCCCAATCCACAGCTCCCCGTTTCATGAACGGGCGGCCCAGAAAAATGTTTTCCGCCACGCTCAGCTCATCCACCAGGTTCAGCTCCTGATAGATGATGCTGATACCCAGGTTCTGCGCTTCGTGTGAATCCTTGATGCTGACAGGGCCACCATCAATCCGGATTTCCCCCTCGTCCTTTCCGTAGGCGCCGGAAAGGATTTTTACCAGAGTAGACTTCCCCGCGCCGTTTTCGCCCAGCAACGCGTGCACTTCCCCCTGCCTGACGCTCAAATCAACATGGTCAAGGGCCAAGACCCCGGGAAAGCGCTTGACAATTCCGCGCATCTGCAGGTAATCGTCCATGCAGCCTCCTTGAAACTCAAAAAAGCGGGCCGGGCGGCAAAGCGTTGCTGCCCGGCCCAGGAATCATTATTTCAGATAGTTTTCGACCAGGCTGATATCCACAACCGTGGTCTCCGCTTCGATGACTTTCTCGGTACGCTCCACACCGTTGATGGCATCGATGGCAGCCTGCACAGCATTGGCCCCTATGGCTACCGGACCCACATCCAGGGTGGCAGTCAGCTCGCCCGCTGCGACTGATTCAAAGGCATTGGGATTGCCATCCAGTCCCACAGTGATGATATCGTCCCGGCCCAGCTGTTTAATGGCCTGGACAGCGCCAAGTGCCATCTCATCGGAGAGGCCATAGATGACATTGATTCCGGGGTTCGCCTGAATCATATCCAGGGAGGCATTCATGCCCTTCTCACGCACCCAGTCACCCGGCTGTGAGGCGACCACTTCGATCCCCGGGTAGGCTTCCTTCACGCGGTCAACAAAGCCGCCCATGCGTTGGGTGGTGTAGTCGGAAGGCAAGCCCTCGATGATGGCCACCTTGGCGTTGCCGGCGGTTTTTTCGTTCACCCAGTCGGCGATCTTCTTCCCGCCGTTATACTGGTTGTATCCGGAGTAAGCGTAGACTTCAACACCTTCCAGCTCAGTGATGGTGTTGAACATGACCACGGGGATGCCCGCCTCATTGGCCTTGCGGATGCCCGGAATCAGCGCGTCCAGGTTGATGCCGCAAACACAGATAGCCGCGACCCCGCGGGTGATCATGTCTTCCATCATGGACATCTGGCTGGCGTAGTCATCCTCTGATTCGGGCGCCATCACCAGCAGCTCATACCCGCCGGCCTGTGCTACCGGGGTTGCCCCCTCAATGCAGCTGGCATAAAATGGGCTGGTCATAGCAGGCGGCAAAAAGCCAATTTCCGCCGCCAGGGCGTTCACGCTGAGCATCATCATCAGAACCAGTGCCAAAGCGAAAATCTTTTTCATTTCTTCTTCCTTTCATTTTGTCAGGCATGGAATCAGGATACGAATATCAAAACAGGTGTTTTCTTGGCCTCCACCTCCTTTTTCAGAAACCAGATGCTTAGATAAGCTTTGAATGCTCTGGGAGTTCTTCGGCCCAAGGGTGCCGGCAGACTAACCTTTCGGACGCTTGAAGCCTGGAACATATACTCCGCATGAATGCATTCATGATATCACATTTATGAAATCCTTTCCAGCGTTCTGAAAAAATTACGGTGCTGGGATATCGCATATTCCCCAGATTGGTTTTTACACAGAAGCGGTGAAACAGGACGATGCCAGGGTATGGCGGCGCAGCATCTGAGGCTATAATCCGTATTGCTTCCTTGCATTAGGGATGGAAACATGCTATTTTTTAGCCAGCATTTAGGAGGGTTCATGGAAGGACAGCGGCCTATTTCCTGGTATCCGGGGCATATGGCAAAGGCAAAACGTTTGCTTGAGGGCCAGTTGAAGCGCGTGGATATTGTGCTGGAACTGTGCGATGCACGTCTGCCCCTGTCCAGCCGTAATCCGGCACTGGACAGCATGGCCGCGCACAAGCCCCGGTTGCTTTTGCTCAATAAGGAAGACCTGGCCGATCCCAGCGCCACCCGTCAATGGGTGGAATATTTCCGCGCCCGGGGTATTGCGGCTTATCCTATTCAGGCAGGGAAACACCGGCAGAAAG
Source organism: Clostridiales bacterium (assembly GCA_012522875.1). Classification (GTDB taxonomy): domain Bacteria; phylum Bacillota; class Clostridia; order Christensenellales; family Aristaeellaceae; genus UBA6115. The sequence continues at coordinate 4,925 of JAAYJP010000184.1, forward strand.
TCCTCAAACTGATGGATGGACTGACCCGGGAAAAGCGCCAGCGTGCCCAAACCAGGGGCATTGCTATTGGCAGCCGGGCCATGGTGGTGGGGGTGCCGAATGTAGGCAAGAGCACGATGATCAACACTTTAGCCGGGCGCAGTTCGCTGAAGACCCAGGACCGCCCCGGCGTCACCCGGGCACCCCAGTGGATGAAGGCCGGCGAGAGGCTCGAGATGCTGGACACCCCCGGGATGCTCTGGCCCAGGCTGGACGACCAGAAGATGGCTCGGCGTTTGGCCTATATCGCCGCTATCCGGGATGAGGTGCTGGACAGCTACCATCTGGCCATCGCCCTGCTGGATGAACTGATGGCGATCGCTCCCGAAAAGGTAATGGCACGATATAAGTTTGAGGCCCCTTCCCTTCGGGGTCAGGCGCTGATGGAGGCTGTCTGCCAAGCCCGGGGTTTTCTGCGGAAGGGGAACGAGTATGACCTGGACCGGGGCGCCGCCTGCGTACTGGATGAGTTCCGGAGTGGGCTGATTGGCCGCATCACCCTTGAACTGCCGGGGGATGTTTTGTGAGCGCTGCTGACAGAAGGCTTAATCTCTATGAACACGATTGCGGCCTGTGGCGGGATGGCCTGTGCTTTGCCGGTATAGACGAAGCCGGGCGCGGTCCCCTGGCCGGAAGCGTGGTGGCAGCCTGTGTGGTTTGGGAGCCCTACAGCCCCATGCTCCCCTACATCGATGACTCCAAGAAGCTATCAGAGTCCAGGCGGGAAAAGGTATATGAGCTGATCGTTCGTCGGGCCTCTTTTGTGGGCGTGGGCGAAGCCAGCGCGCAGGAAATCGACAATATCAACATCCTGGAAGCCACCAGGCTGGCTATGCGCCGGGCGGCCAAAGGCGCGCCGGTCAAAGTTTTTTATATCGACGCGGTAACCGCAGTGGGCCTGGACGGTGAGGAACGCCCGGTGATTCATGGTGATATGGTATGCTATGCCATTGCCGCGGCCTCAGTGGTGGCAAAGGTCACCCGGGACCGGCAAATGCGTGCCATGGAGGATCGCTATCCAGGCTATGGTTTTGCCCGTCACAAGGGCTATGGCACTTTGGCGCATATGGAGGCCATCAGGAAACTGGGCATCAGCCCAATTCACCGTCGGAGTTTCCTGAAAGGCACCCTTGGGCTATGAGCCGCTATCAGGAGGGCCTGGCAGGCGAGGACCTGGCAGCCGATTATCTTCAGCAACTGGGCTTTTCCATCATCACCCGGCGCTACCGAAGCCGAGCCGGAGAAGTGGACCTGATTGTGCGCCAGGGACAGGTGGTGCACTTCGTGGAAGTCAAATACCGGCCAAAGGGACGTCTTGGCATGGGGCTAAAAGCTGTTACCCCCGACAAGCGCCGGCGGCTGAAGCTGACCGCCAGGCACTACCTGGCCAATCATCCCAGTCCCTATCGGATAAGCTGCCTGGAAATTACACGTGCCGGGGTATGGTTTTGCCCGGATATCTTGCATCAGATTTGAAAGGCTGCCCATGAAGAAGAAAGCACTGGTTTTCTCCCTGATCGTCCTGTCCATTCTGGCGGGAGTTTGGTTTTTTTTCGGAAATTCGGGGCAAAAAGCCGAAACCGGTGTGGAGTTGCTCAAAAACGGAAGTTTTGAGAGTGTCAGCGCGGAAGGCCTGCCCGAATACTGGCTTCCGGATGCCTATGTCAGGCTCCAGGGGGTAACAGAGTTTAAGGAGGCTGAGGGTCCCGAAGGCAATGCCGCCCAGATTGTCAGCCACGAGCCCAATGATGCCCGCTTTTACCAAACAGTGGATGTGTTGCCCAACACCACTTACCGCTTGGCAGGCCGTGTGAAGGCTCTGGCCGAAGGGGGATTGGGGGCCAACCTGTCCATTGAGGATGTCTATGTGTTCTCCGAATCCCTTTATGATACTGGAGATGAGTGGCAGGAGATCACATTTTACGGCAAAACAGGTTCCACACAGAAAGAGCTCACCGTGTTTGCCCGGCTTGGGGGCTATTCCGGGGAATCCAGCGGCGTGGCGGCCTTTGACAGCCTCTCCCTGATGGCGGTCGCGGAAACACCGGAGGATGCTTATATCTCCTCGTGGGAAAAGCCGAACCGCGCGCCCGCGCCGGCTCAACCTCCGGCCGCGGCGCCGGCGGCGCCCTGGCTGGTGGCGGTGATGGCCCTTGGTGCGGCGATGCTTTATTGGTTCGCCAAAATGGCCGAGCGAGACAAGATCGCCCTTGAACAAAAAGGAAAGCCGAGGCTGACCCGCAACCTGGTCATCATCCTGCTTTTTGCCGGCCTTACCCGCCTGGTGATGGCAGGGATAGTGACTGGCTTCCCGGTGGACATCGCCTGTTTCACCGGATGGGCGGACCAGATGGCAAGCGTTGGCCCTTCCAACTTCTACATCAGCGATATCTTCAGCGATTATCCCCCCGGCTATATGCTGGTGCTCTGGCCCCTGGGCCTGATTGGACGGCTTTTTGGCACCGGCGCGAGTGTGATGACGGTGAAATTGCCGGCCATTCTTTGCGATCTTGGCATTATCACGCTGATTTATCTCGTTGCCCGCAAGCGATCGGGCAATCAGGCCGCCCGCTGGCTTTCCCTGCTGTACGCTTTCAATCCCCTGCCCTACCTTGCTGGCAGCGCCTGGGGCCAGGTGGACAGCGTCCCCTCCCTGCTGCTGGCTGCCGCCGTTTTGCTGATCATGGATGATAAGTGGCGTTTCGCCTTGCCTGTGTATGTGGTGTCGGTGCTTATGAAGCCCCAGTCCCTGATGGTGGGGCCGCTGGGGCTGGTGGCGCTCATCGTCCACCTGGTTTCCTCCAGGGACAAGGCCCGGTTCAAGGGCTTAGCCATTGGCGTGGGGCTATCCCTGGTGGCCGCAACCATGATCGTTTTGCCCTTCTTCAATGAACAGACCAGTTTCAAATGGCTTGTCGACCTGTACGGCGGCACCATGAGCTACTACGACTACGCCACCGTAAACGCCACCAACCTCTATTTCCTGTTTGGAAAAAACTGGGTTGAAACCAGCGGATCCGCGCCTTTCTGGTTAAGGCTCACGGGTACGCTGACCATCCTCCTGCCGGTGGCCACGGCATGGGGCAGGTCCGGAAACAGGCAGGACAAGGGCTGGCTGGCAGGCGCTGCCTGCCTCCTGCCGGCGCTGGCGGTGCTGGTCCCTATGA
>JAAYJP010000185.1 GCA_012522875.1 Clostridiales bacterium
GGCCTCTCTGGGGGGAATACAGCCGTCAGTACCGGTGTTTCCCCCGCTTTTTTTCTTCGGCCATAAGTTTCAGGAAACGGTCCAACCGGGCGGCGCTGAGCAAGCCTGACGCCACCGCTTCACGCACCGCGCATCCCGGTTCTTTCAGGTGCGCGCAATCCCGAAACCGGCATTCAAGCGCCAGTTCCGTGATATCCGCGAAGCCCGAGGCCGCATCGCTGTTATCCAGCGCGATTTCCCGCATTCCCGGGCTGTCGATGAGAAAACCGCCGCTTATCAGGGGAATCAGCACACGGCTGGTGGTGGTATGGCGTCCTTTGTCCTTATAAGCGCTGATTTCGGATGTCTCCAGATGGTCTTTTCCCAGCAGGGCATTGATGAGGCTGGATTTTCCCACACCGGAGGATCCCATGAGGACGGCACTTTTCCCTGCGGTTACCAGATCGCGCAGAGCATCAATTCCCATGCCGTTCAGGGTGGAGCAGAGGATATGGCGCCGTTTTGGATGAAGCGCCTGGATTGCGGAGAGCACATCACCAAGTCCTGAAGCGAGATCCGCTTTGGTAATGATCAGCACAGCCTCCACCCCAGCGCCGTCCGCCATAGCCAGGTAGCGGTCCACGCGCTTGATGTTGAATTCTCCATTGGGGGAGGTGCAGACAAACAGATAATCCACATTCGCGGCAAGCGCCTGGGAAAAGCCGCTTTGGCCGGCTTCCAGGCGGCTGAGCAGGCTGCTCCGATGGTGAAGCGCCGTCAAGCGCTCTCCCTCCAGGGTGACCCGGTCTCCGGCAACCAACTGTATATGCTGCTGCTTCAGCTGCTGCCTGAGTTTCCCGCTCAAGGCAACGTTCATAATGGCTCCGGTATGCGGCAGATAGACGTTGTACACGTCATGATGCTGCGCGCTGATATAAGCTTGGCATGCTGTCATGCGGCTCCCTTCCTGGCGCACAAAAAACGCCCGGCAGAATGATGGTTCTCCCGGGCGGAAAATCTGCGCGTTTAGATGGCCGCTACGCCGGGAGCCATGCGGACAAACGCGATGCCAACAACCGTTCTTTTCATCATGCCGCACAGCTCCTTTCTTGTCTGGATAGTTGCACTATAGCATGGCTTTCCAGCCTGGTCAAACATTTTCTCCCAGGCTGCTCTCCTTCTCCCTCACCGCTTTGACCGCCTCATGCAGCGCGTGCTCAAAGCCCAGGGCTTTGAGGGCATGCATGCCTTCAATGGTGGTACCGCCGGGGGAGGTCACCTGGTCGATCAGGGCCAAAGGATGCTCGCCCGTTTCCATCACCAGCTTTGCAGCCCCCATCACCATGCGGCAGGCCGCCTCCATGGCCATGGATTTTGGAAGCCCTGCTTTCAGGCCGGCGGAAGCAAGCGCGTCCAGGTAGAGGAAGGTGAACGCCGGTGCCGCGCCCGTGATGGTGGAGAAAGCGCTCATGTGCGCCTCTTTTACCCACACGGCGAACCCCACCGCTTCAAATACCTCGGTGGCAAGGGCATGCTGCGCCTCTGTTACCTGTTCGTTCCCGCACAGCGCCGTGACTGAGCCGCCCACCCGGGCCGCCACATTGGGCATGGCACGGATGACGGGGCACCCCTCGCCCAGGGCCTTCCCAAGATAGTCTATCGTTTTGCCCGCGGCCAGGGAAAGGGCGCACTGGCCAGCCTTGCGCCGGGGAACAATCCTTTTGAACAGCGCCGGCAGCGCCTGGGGCTTGACGGCCAGAACCAGCACATCCGCCTGTTGTGCCACCGCCAGGTCATCAAAAAGGACAGTCACGCCAAAACGCTCCGCCATTTCCCGGCGCTTGCCTTCATTGTGGTCACAGCCCAGGATAGGCCCGTCCGAAAAACCCGGGCTGTTTCGCATCCCGGCGATAATGGCCTGCGCCATATTCCCAAGGCCGATAAATCCAATAATCATCATCTTCCTTACCTCGTCTGTCCCGTGCCCTCGATCATGTATTTGTAGCTGGTCAGGGATTTGACCCCCACTGGCCCCCGGGCATGCAGCTTCTGGGTGGAAATGCCGATCTCCGCGCCAAAGCCAAACTCCCCGCCATCGGTAAACCGGGTGGAGGCGTTGTGGTACACCGCTGCTGCGTCCACACGGCTCAGAAACCGGGACGCTGCGGCCTTGTCCTCCGTAATGATGGCCTCGCTGTGGCCTGTGCCATAGCGGGCGATATGGTCCAGTGCTTCCTCCATGTCCCTGACAACCCTGCAAGCGATGATCAGGTCAAGGAACTCACGCCCCCAGTCCTGGTCCGTAGCGGCAGCAATTTCAGGGCAGATCTCACGGCTGCGGGTATCCCCCCGGATGGCGACGCCCGCGTCCATGAGTTTTCCCGCAATCACGGGCAGCGCCACTGGGGCAATGTCCTGATGGATCAGCATGCACTCACAGGCGTTGCAGACCGAGCAGCGGGAGGTTTTGGCGTTGTGGATGATATCGGCCGCCATGGTGATATCCGCATCCTTGTCCACAAAGATGTGGCAGACCCCTTCCCCTGTCTGGATGACAGGCACGGTGGCGTATTCCACTGCCCTCCTGATCAGCCCCTGGCCGCCCCTGGGAATCAGCACATCCACAAAGCCGTCCAGGCACATGAGTTCATCGGCACTCTCGCGGCTTGTGTCATCCACCAGCTGCACCGCATCCTCAGGAAGGCCAAACGCTTCAAGCGCTTTCCGGAGCGCCGCGGCCACAGCCAGGTTGCTGCGGATGGCTTCCCTCCCTCCCCTGAGGATGCAGGCGTTGCCAGCCCTGAGGCATAAGCCCGCCGCGTCTGCGGCCACATTGGGCCGGGCTTCAAATATCACCGCGACAACCCCCAGGGGCACGGAAATCCGGCGGATTTTCAGCCCATTGGGGCGTACGGTCTTCCACTGGACTTCACCCAGGGGGTCTTTGAGCGCTGCCGCCTCCTCCAGCCCCCTTGCCATGTCCGCCACCCGGGCTGGGTTGAGCGCAAGCCGGTCCAGCATGGCCGGGGGGAGCCCCTCGTCCATGGCATGGTCCAGATCCTCCCGGTTGGCCGCCAAAATGGTTTGCGTTTCCGCCATCAGCCGCCCGGCCATGGTGAGCAGCGCACCCGCGCGCTGCCCGTCCGTGGTCTGGGCAAGGGTGACCGCCGCCTGGCGCGCCCTTAAACCTATATCTCTGAGCATACTTTTCCCGCCTTAAACCAGCTGCCTACCTGTTCCCCCGCCAGCAGCCGGTGAATGTTCTCGGGGGTGTTCCCGTTGATGATGTGGGTATCAATGCCTTCCTGGCAAGCCAGCTGAGCCGCCTTGAGCTTTGTCTCCATGCCGCCGGTGCCCATGGCGCTTCCTGCGCCCCGGGCCAGGGCATGGATTTCCGGGGTGATGGTTTCCACCCTCTCTATGAGCCTCGCATCCGGGTGCAGGGCGGGGTTCTTGTCATACAAGCCATCGATATCCGTCAGGATGATGAGTTTTTCAGCGCTCACGAGCACAGCCACATGGGCGGACAGGGCGTCGTTGTCGCCGTAGACGATTTCTTCCACCGCCACCGCGTCATTCTCATTGATGATGGGGATAACCCCCCAGTCAAACAGCCGGTCAAAGGCGGCCAGCAGGTTCCGGTGCCGTGCCGGGTCCTCCATGTCTCCCCGGGTAATCAGCAGCTGGCCAACCTTCTGCCCGTATTCGGCGAAAAATTTGTCATACATATACATGAGTTCGCACTGCCCCACAGTGGCCGCAGCCTGCTTGCCAGGCGTGTCCGAAGGGCGGCCGTCCAGGCCCAGCTTCCCCACCCCCACGCCGATGGCTCCGGATGTTACCAAAGTCATGGCCAAGCCCTGATTCTGCAGGTCCGACAACACCCGGACCAGTGCCTCCACCCGGCGGAAGTTGGTCCGCCCGGTGGGATGGGTTAAAGTCGAGGTGCCCACCTTCACCACAATGCGCTGTTTGTCTGCCATAGCCGCCTCACTCCGTTTATTGGCTTCCATGCTATCCGATTTGCGCGCCTTGTCAAGCGTTTTTGCCTTTTCAGGAAACAGAAAGGCCGCGAAGCAGCATATCGCCCCGCGGCCCTGAGGATTCCGGTTGCTTACTTAATTTCGACGGTCGCGCCGACTTCTTCAAACTGCTTCTTGATCTTTTCGGCTTCGTCCTTCTGCACGCCTTCCTTGATGGCCTTGGGCGTGGACTCGACGAACTCCTTGGCTTCCTTCAGGCCCAGGCCGGCCACGACTTCGCGGACCACCTTGATGACCTTGATCTTCTCGCTGCCGGCACCGGTGAGGATGACGTCAAACTCGGTCTTCTCCTCAGCAGGAGCGGCGGCGGCGCCAGCGGCGGGGGCGGCGGCCACGGCCACGGGGGCAGCAGCGGACACGCCGAACTTCTCTTCCAGCTCTTTGACCAGCTCAGCCAGTTCCAGCACGGTCATGGACTCAATTGCGCTCAGGATTTCTTCGCGATTCATGGGTTATATCCTCCGATTATTTCTTGATTTTGGTTTTTTTGGCCTGCCTCAGGCCGGGGCTCTTGGCTTAGGCGCTGGCTTCAGCGCCCTCTTTCTGCTTGCGCACCGCGTCAACGGCATAGACCAGGGAGCGCAGGGTGGCGCTGAGAACGCCTACGAAGTTGGTCACCGGGGCATTCAGGCTGCCCATCATTTTGGCGATGAGGACCTCCTTGGGCGGGAGTTTGGACAGCGCCATAACGGCGTCCACATCCACCACTTTGCCGGACACCAAGCCGGCCTTGATGGTCATTTTGTCGGCCTTGCTCTGCTCAATAAACTCGGCGATCACCTTGGCCGGGCCCACCTCGTCTTTCATGCCGAAGGCAAAGGCTGAGGGGCCAACCAGCAGATGGTCCAGTTCTGTGATACCGGCATCATCCATGGCACGGCGAACCAGGGTGTTCTTCAGCACCACATATTCCACCCCTGCTTCCCGGAACTTGCCGCGCAGGGCGTTGATCTCCTCCACGGTGATGCCTTTATAGTCCACCATGACCATGGACCTGGCGTTCTTCAGGCGTTCGGCGATTTCCGACACCTTTTGCACCTTGCCCTGCATGTTCTTGTTCATCTTCTGCTCTTCCACGTTGTTTGTTCACCTGCCTTGAGGCTTAGATTCAAAAAGCCCCTGTGCGGCGGCACAAGGGCAATACTGATACATTTGCTCTCGCACCTCGGCTGGCGGCATTTGCCATTAACGCGCCTTCGCGCGGCCTGCTGTCTCTGGCACAGGCTTTTTCAAGCCATGCATGAAGATAGCACGGGAGTTTGTGCTTGTCAAGCGCCAATGCTATAATCCCCAGGAAACAAGCAAAGGGGAGAGCATCAGGATGGCAGACCGCAAAGAAGAGATAATCCGCCTGCAAAACCAGATTATCCGGCAGATGACCGACGCAAACCTGAGAAGCATCGGTGAAGACCTCTGGGGCAGACATCCTTTGGATAAACCGCCCCGGGAAAATGCTTCTCCCCCGCCCGGCTATCCGGCGGTACCCGATGTGTTTGGCAAGGATGGCCGGGAAGCCCGCCAGGCTGCCGAAGAGACGGCGGAAGCGGCCAGAGAGCCTGAGGACATTGAAAAACTCAAGGAAGAACTGCACTCCTATATTGGGCTGACAGTGGTAAAGGCCGAAGTGGAAAGCCTCATCAACCTGGTCAAGGTAAACAAGCTGCGCAAAACGCATGACCTTCCTACGGAAGAGCTGTCCCTGCACATGGTGTTTTCCGGCAATCCCGGCACCGGCAAAACCATGATCGCCCGGCTGATGAGCCGCATCTACCACAGCCTGGGCATCCTGGAAAAAGGCCACCTCATCGAGGTGGACCGGGGAGGCCTGGTGGCGGGCTATGTGGGCCAGACAGCGATCAAAACAGGTGAGGTCATCCAGAAAGCCCTGGGCGGCGTGCTGTTTATTGATGAAGCCTATGCCCTGACCACACGCGGCTCCCAGGACTATGGGCAGGAGGCGGTGGAAACGCTCCTGAAGGCGATGGAAGACAAGCGGGACAACCTGGTGGTCATCGTGGCGGGTTATGTGGACCTGATGAACAGCTTTGTCCATTCCAACCCCGGCCTGGAAAGCCGGTTCAACCGCTTCCTTTATTTCCCGGATTACAGCGTTGATGAGATGCTGGCCATCTTTGATATGCGCTGCCAGAAAGCCGGCTACCGGCTGGAGGATTCCGCCCGGGAGGAACTGAAAACGATCCTGAAGGAGGAAAGCGAGGACAATATCGGTTTTGGCAATGCCCGTGGTGTTCGCAACCTGTTTGAGCAGGCGGTTTCGCGCCAGGCCAACCGACTCGCCGGGCAGGACGCCGTTACCCGGGACGAACTGATGCTGCTGAAAAGGGAAGACCTGCTGCCCCCGGCTGATCAGGATAACGGGGAGGGTGTTTCCGAATGATTTCCTTCATGAACGATTACGGGCAAACAGCCCATCCCCAGGTGATGGCCGCC